>NZ_JBFOCS010000072.1:0-44213 GCF_040907905.1 Aeromonas sp. s13
CGGGCGATGGCGGCCCGCTGCTGCTGACCACCTGAGAGGTGGCCGGGATAGTAGTCACGCCGCTCCCAGAGTCCAACCCGGTTGAGCAGTTGCTCTGCCTTGGCCAGTGCTTCGGCGCGAGGCACCTTGAGCACCTGGATTGGCACTTCGATGATGTTCTGCATGATGGTCATGTGTGACCAGAGATTGAAACTTTGAAACACCATGGCCAGTCGGCTGCGGATCCGCTCCACCTGACGCATATCCTCGGGCAACCGCTCGCCGGCGCGGCTGGTTTTCATCCGGATCAACTCGCCATGGAGCGAGACGGTGCCGGATGAGGGGGTTTCGAGCAGATTGATACAGCGAAGAAAGGTCGACTTCCCCGAGCCGGAGGAGCCGATAAGGGAGATCACATCCCCCTTGTGGGCGGTCATGTCGATGCCCTTGAGCACTTCGTGGGTGCCAAAATATTTGTGCAGATCACGTACTTCCAGTGCGGCAACGTCGCTCATCCATTACAACCTTGTCTGTCCCTAGACGCCGCAGGGGGCGTGACTCAACCATCGTCCATTTAACAAAAAGTTAACCGATGGCAACCTTCAGCGAAAATATCACCCGGATAGTGAAAAAACAATACAGAACGAGGGTCTTCAGGGGATTCGCTCTATTTTTATTCGCTCTTTGCGTATTTTTCAGCACTTTGTTTGCATAAACAGCCGTTTCAATGGCTATTCCGATAACGCCTTTTTATACCCCAATCATATCAGTGGCAAGAGAAAAGCGTGATGTGTGCCAAACCGGCACCAAAATGGCTTTATGCACCCCCTTGCCGAGCGAAATATCGGCCCCACGATCGGATCGACTTGATTTCATTGGTGCACTCGGGCTCGCACAGAACCTTATCAAACAGAGAGGTTGTGGCAAAAAAGTAACAATCCGCCCCCAAAAGGGCTGTTTTCGGCCATGAAAGCGAGAGATATGTGACACAGAGCCAATAAGTAATGATAAGGTGGTGTTTTTATCAGTTTTTGTGATCGAGGCCTCGATGCTGCTCAATGTGTTGCTGATCCTGTTGCCACTGGCAATCGGCTATCTGGTTCCCCTCTCCTCTGCCCGACTGATCAAGCTGGTCAACCAGAGCCTGAGCAAGATGGTCTACCTCATTCTGTTTCTGATGGGGCTCGGGCTTGCCTATGTGGAGAACCTGGGCAGCAATCTGGCGGTGATCTTCAAGGTCGCCGGGGTGATGCTGACCGCGATCACGCTCTGCAACCTGCTGGCCCTCTGGTGGCTCGACAAGCGCACGCCGCCGCCCCACGAGACGAGCGATGCCAAGATGCCGAGCAAGCTACACCTGCTGTGGGAATCCCTGCAGCTCTGCTTTGTGGTGCTCGGCGGTGTGCTGCTGGGTCTACTGGTGGATCTGCGCGCCCTGCCCATCGACAAGTGGAGCGAGTGGGCCCTGATGCTGCTGCTGTTTCTCATCGGGGTGCAGATGCGCAACTCCGGCATGCGGCTGCGCCAGATCCTGCTCAACCCCTGGGGGATGAAGATAGCCGCCACCGTTATCCTCAGCAGCTGGCTAGGCAGCCTGCTGGCGGCCCAGTTGCTGGGTATGCCCTTTACCCATGGTCTGGCGATGAGCTCCAGCTTCGGCTGGTATTCGCTCTCTGGCATCCTGGTGGCCGACAAACTGGGGCCGGTGCTCGGTTCTGCTGCCTTTATCAACGATCTTGGGCGCGAGCTTATCGCCATTCTGATCATCCCGGTCCTGATGCGACGCCACCCCTCGGCGGCCATCGGTTACGGCGGCGCCACGGCGCTGGACTTCACCCTGCCGGTTATCCAGAAATCAGGGGGCATTCAGGTGGTGCCGGTGGCCATTGTCTCCGGCTTTATCCTGAGCCTGCTCGGCCCCATCCTGATCCTCGGGTTTCTGGCGATCTAAGCCTGATTCCCATACTGCAGATAAAAAGCCCGACCTGGTTGTCGGGCTTTTGCTGTTTGGAGCAACCACGCACTGGCTGCGATATTGCCCGCAGCCTTATTCGCGCCACTGGCCGCCACTCATCACTCGCTCGATAGCAAACGTCCGGTCGTGCACCAGCAGCAGATCCGCATCCTGCCCGACCCCGATACGCCCCTTGCTGCCAAGCCCCAGCGCCTGCGCCGGATTGCTCGTCACCACGGTCAATGCCGTCTCCAGCGAGACACCGAGCCGGGTCGCGCGCACGCACTGCTGCCACAGGCTGGCGATCTGGCCGCAGCGCATCTCGATTAGCCGCCCTTCGCCATCAAAGCGCGGCAGGCTGGCGTTGGCATCCGAGCTGAAGGTGATGCGATCGGCAGGCACATTGGCGGCCAGCAGCTCGAGAAACGCATCGGCGGCAAGCCGCTCGCCATCCTCCAGCAGATCGGGAAAGCTCGAGGTGGTGAGATCAACCCAGCCTCCCGCCTTGCCCCACTCGATGGCCTCGGCAAAGAGCCAGGGGTTGCGGTTGCAGTGAGTGGGATAGAGCTGGCGCAGCGGAATGTCGGTCTTATCGCGCAGGGCACGCAGGGGGGCCAATGCCCCCTTGCCATCCCCGACATGGAAGAAGCTGACCCCGCTCTTGCCCGCAAGCAGCCCGGCCACTCGCGCCTCGCTGGCAAGCCTGGCCAGCTCATCGTGGGTCGGCGCGCTGGATCTGTGGTCGCTGATGGCCACCTCCCCCACCCCCAATACCTCGGGGATCAGGATGATGTCCGACTCCAACGTGCCGGTCAGGGTCTTGACCGGCAGATGGTAAGAGCCGCTATACATAAACGCGCTCACCCCGGCGGCGCGAAACTCGCGCACCTTGCCGAGCACCTGCGCGGGAGTGCGGGTCAGGCTGTCGGTGCCAAGCGCCGCCACCAGCGTAGTGACACCGGCCCTGAGCGCCTCGCTCGCCGCCAGCTCAGGGGTGCGAAAGGCAAAGCCACCTTCACCGCCGCCGCCGGTGATATGGGCCAGCGGATCTACCAACCCGGGCACCAGATAGTGGCCACGACCATCGACCCTGTGCAGCGGCCAGTTTTCAGGCACAGTCAGCCCCTGGCCCATCCAGGCAATGCGGCCATCGGCCACCAGCAGATCCTGCTGGCCAAGGTGGGAGGGGCTGAAGATCTCGGCCCCCTCGATCAGGGTCAACATGGCGATCCTCCTTGCACGATTGTCGCTTGCCCAATGAAAAGAGAGGGAGCAAGCTCCCTCCCACTGTCAACCACCATATATATCGTACTTGAAGTACTTCCGGTTGATCTGCTGATAGGTGCCATTGGCACGCAGGGCCTTGATCGCCTCGTCCAGCTTGCCCTTGAGCTCCTTATCACTCTTGCGCACGGCGATCCCCATGCCATCACCAAACCACTGGCGATCGGTCAGGGCGGGCCCCACATAGTCGAACTTGTCGCCCCCCTCTTTGCCAAGCAGCCCCTGCTCGATGGCAGAGGCATCGGCCAGCAGGGCCAGCACCCGACCCGCTTTCAGATCGAGATAGGCCTCATCGGCATTGCCGTAGCGGACTATGGTGACATTCGAGCCAAAATTGTCGGTCAGGTACTTGTCGTGGGTAGTGGCACGCTGCACCCCGATGCGCTTGCCCGCCATGCCTTCCGGGGTCAGCGTCAGCTCGGTCCCCTTGGCCGCCACAAAGCGATTGGGAATATGGGCATATTTCTCGGTGAAGTCGACCTTCTGGCGCCGCTCGTCGGTGATCGACATGGCGGCGATGATGGCGTCGTATTTACGCGACAGCAGGGCCGGTATCATGCCGTCCCAATCCTGCGCCACCAGCTCGCACTTGACCGCCATCTGCTTACAAAGGGCGTTGGCGAGATCAATATCAAACCCCTTGATCTCGCCCGACGCATCGGTCCAGGAGAAGGGCGGGTAGGCCCCCTCCACCCCGAAGCGCACGGTTTTCCACTCCTTGGCCATGGCGGGGGTGGCCAGCAGGCTGGCAACAAACAGGGCTGAGAGGGTCAGTCTGATCTTCATCATGAGTACTCCATTACATAAAAAGCGCACAGGCGCGGACAAGGCACCGCAGGCGAATGCATGCGATGACCAAAAGCGGCAAAATCTGGATGAGCGAGATCACGCCCGAGCGGGCGTCAGTGAACTGCTCCAGGGGTTCGATCTATTCGTCGAACCACTCGGAGAGATAGAAAGGCTTGAAGTAGAAGGCCAGAAAAAAGCCTCTGGCTTTGCGCATCATGGTGGTTTGTCGCGTCCTGTGACAAAGATGGCAATCACCTTAGCACGCCCGAATTTTGCCCGGCAAGAGGCAGCCGCCAGGCAGTAGCAAAATCCCGATCATGGTCAAGGCAGGCGGGATCCGTTAGGCTCGAAGCACCTTGCCATCCCATAACAGACACACAGCGACCGATGAATTTTCTGGCCCATCTCCATCTGGCTGCCCACACCCGAAGCTCCCTCACCGGCAATCTGCTCGGCGATTTCGTCAAAGGCACGCTGCCCACGGGGCTTGCCGCCCACTTCGATGAGGGGATCTGGCTGCACCGCAAAATTGATGCCTTCACCGACAGCCACCCCGAGCACAAGGCGGCCGTCGCCTGTTTCGAGGCCCCCTGGCGCCGCTTTGGCGGCATAGTGGTGGATATGATCTACGACCACTGGCTGAGCCAGCACTGGGAGCTGTTCAGTACCGAGCCCCTGCCCCGCTTCCTGCAACGCAGTTATGAGCAGCTATTGGCGGATCACCCACGCCTGCCGGACGGACTGCCACTCCCCCTCAAACGGATGGCCGAGCAGAACTGGATCGCCTCCTACCGCCACAGGGAGGGGCTGGGGCAAGCGCTGAATGGCATCGGCCGCCGACTGCGCCGCCCGGTACAACTGGGAGAGGCGCTGCTGACCCTCGATGGGTCGCAGTGGCAAACATGCGAGGCGGGATTTCTGCGCTTCTATCCCCAGCTGATGGACTTTAGCCAGCAGCAGCTGGCCCAATATCGGGCAGCCCAAGGGGCACCGTGATCCCTCTGGATAAAGCAGCTTCCCCATAAAAAAAGCCCCTTGCGGGGCATTTGTCATCAGTTGGCTTCGTCTTTCTTTTTGCGAATGCTTAAGCCCAGCTCCCGACCACGCAGTCGGGCGTAATAGATGGTGCCGACAAAGGCGAGAGTGGTGAAGACCAGCTCCACCACCGCCAGCCACCGCTCCCCCTCATCCGTGGTGATCAGGGTGAGGGCGTGGAGGAAATAGGGCATCAACACGAAGTTGCCCCAGGCGTGGGTGTAGGGATTGCCCTGCACTATCCCCTTGAGGGGAAAGAGCAGCGGCACTGTCCAGATCACCGGCAGCAGCCAGGGGTTGAGGTCCGGATGGGGCGACAGCCACAGATGCCAGAGGATGACCCAGCCCAGCAGACCAAAGAAGCCGACCAGAGTCAGCCAACGTGCGAAGCGGGTGCTCACTTGAGGATCTCCAGCACCTGCTCCGGCGGGCGACCAATGCGGGCCTGACCATTCTTGATGACAATGGGGCGCTCGATCAGCTTGGGATGCTGGTACATGGCGCGAATAAGGGCATCACCGCTGACATCGGCCAATCCCAGCTCCTTGTAGAGATCCTCCTTGGTGCGCATCAGCTGGCGGGGATCGCTAAAACCGAGCTGAGAGAGCAGGTTGCGGATCTCATCTTCGCTCGGGGCCTGCTCCAGATAGAGCACCACATCAGGGGCGATCCCGTGCTGTTCCAGCAGGGCCAGGGTTTCGCGACTCTTGGAGCAGCGCGGATTGTGGTAGATTTGGGTCTCGCTCATGGTAACTCCCTGATTAATCGCAAGATGGGACTAGAAACGGCGCTATTGTAGGGGAAAGTGATGGTCAGGGTAAGCAGCAGTGGAAAGGAATTGAAACGAATTTGTTGGCTGATTGTGGCTGGCCTGCTGGGCGCCTGCACACCCGCCCCCGAATTTACCGATGCAACAGGGCAGTCGGTCAGCCTGCGCCACTTTGCCGGCAAGCCGCTGCTGGTCAACTACTTCGCCCCCTGGTGCGCCCCCTGCCTGCGGGAGATGCCGCGCCTCAACGGGCTGGCAGCGGAGGGCCAGATCACAGTGGTGGCCATCAACTACGACCCGACCACGCCAGCAGAGCTGGACAAGCTGGCTGCGCAGTATCACATCAAGGTGCCCCTCCTTATTGCCAATGAAGATGCCAGGCTCCCCTTCCCTCGCCCAAGCGGCCTGCCCACCAGCTATCTGCTCGATAGCGAGGGCAAGCTCAAGCAGACGCTGGTCGGCGAGCTCGACCAGCAGCAGATCGAGATGCTCAAGGCGACCGCCAGCGGCATGAGTCACTAGCCCATAGCTGCTATCACCGTCCCCCACATCAACGCCACCGCCATAAACAACAAGGGCGCACCATAGTGCGCCCTTGTTTGATAGGTTTCGTTAGCCCTTGAGGCTGTCGAGATCCTTCTTGGCCCGCTCCAGCTCGGTGATGCGCGCCTCCAGGCGAGCCAGGGTCATCCGATCGCTGGTGGTACCGCGTGCCACGATCAGCTCGTCGATGGCCGCCTGATAATCCCCGCGCAGTGCGAGCATCTCGGCCCGCGCCATATGCAGCTCGGTCATTCTGCCCGCCTTGCGATAGGCATCGGCCAGCAGGTTCCAGGCCAGATTGTTCTCCTCATGCGCGCGGGCATAAGGGTCGAGGATGGCGATGGACTTCTTGTAGTTGCCGCTCTCGAGGTAGGCGTTGCCGAGGTTGACCACCACCACTTCGTTATCCGGCATCCGGCTGCGGAACTTCTCGAGGCGCGCGATGGCCTGGGCACTGCGCCCCTTGGCCAGATCGATGTCGGTCTGGGCATCGACGATAAAGAGATCTTCCGGATGACGGGCCGCCAGCTCCTGCATCAGGGTATCCGCCTCGTCGGTGCGCTTGAGCTGGATCAGCGCCAGCGCCTTGCCATAGATGGCGGCATCCTTGAGCGGGTAATCCCCCTTCTGGATCCGGCTATCGAAGTAGCTCAGCAGCCCCTGCGGGGTATCGGTACCAAAACGCACCTGAATCCGCACCTTGGCCAGCCAAAAGTCGAGGCTGGGTGGCAAGTCGCGGCGGCCATAGCTGCCCGCCCGAGCGCGGGCCTCGCTGATCCGGGTCTCCGGCAGCGGGTGAGTGAGCAGCATTTCCGGCGGCTTGCTGGCGTAACGGTACTCGGCAGCCAGTTTCTGGAAGAAATTGGCCATCCCCATGGGATCGAAACCGGCATCATAGAGCGTCTTCATGCCGATGCGATCCGCTTCATATTCGTTGTCGCGGGTGTAGTTGATGGCCGACTGCATTGAGAGACCCAGCGTGGTCTGCAACGCAGCGATACCGGCAGTCGGGTTGATCACCGCCAGCGCGATGGAGCCCACCAGACCGGCCAGGGTCACCGCCGAGCTGCTCGCCTGCGCCTCCATATAACGGGCGATGTGGCGCTGGGTCACGTGGGTGATTTCGTGGGCCAGTACCGAGGCCAGCTCGCTCTCGCTGTCGGCGTAGAGGAAGAGGCCTGTGTGTACCTTGACTCGCCCGCCGAGGAAGGCGGCCGCGTTGATGCTGGGATCATTGATGAGGAAGAAGGTAAACGGGAAACGTACCCCATCGGCGTTGGTCAGCAGTCGCTGACCCAGATCGTCAATGTACTGGCTCAGCACCGGATCATCGATGATCGGCAAACCCGCACGGGCAAAGCGCATAAAGGCGTTGCCGTAACGCACTTCCTGCTCGATGGGCAGGGCAGCAACCCCGGCCGTGCCGATGTCGGGAAGCTGATTGTTGGCCTCGGCATGAAACGTGGCGCCCATCAGGGAAGCCAGCAGGGGAAGCGATGCCATCAGGGGGGAAAAACGTGCCACGTTATCTCTATCTCCATCAGAAAGGGCCTCGGCAGAATACCCTTGCCCATCAAGGGCTACAAGCGTTGTTTCATGCTCTTATCACGGCCATAATAGCGGCCACCTGCCTGATGGAGCCCCCATGGAAATTCTCGACCTGACCCCCTGGCGCTGTCCCGAGCCGCTGATCCGGCTCAAGCTCTGGTTGCGGGAGGCCAAAACCGGTCAAACCGTGACCATACGGCTGGCCGATGCGGGCTCCCGGCAGGATATTCCGGCCTATCTGCACCGTCAGGGCCACCATGTCGAGATGCAGCAACAACCGGACAATACCCTCTCTTTGCAGTTGGTTGTCGGGGCAAAACAACCATCTTGAGCCCCAGTGATGTAAGGATGCCGTCATGTTAGAAGTATTGAAGCGCTGGTATCAGACCCGTTTTTCCGATCCCGATGCCGTTACCCTTTTCCTGTTGCTGGTGTTCTGCTTCACCATCATCTGGCTGTTTGGCGATCTGCTGGCCCCCCTGCTGGTGGCGCTGGTAATGGCCTATCTGCTGGAGTGGCCGGTCGCCCGGCTGCAAAAAGCGGGGCTGTCGCGCACCCTGGCCACCAGCGTCATTCTGATCCTCTTTATTGCGGTAGCAGTGGCCTCCTTGCTAGGTCTTATCCCGACGCTGGTCAGTCAGGGGATCAATCTGGCCAAAGAGGCGCCGGCCATGCTGACCCACGCTCAGGATTATGTGCGCACCCTGCCGGACAAATACCCCGAGCTCATCGACGTCAGTCTGGTGGAGACCGTCATCGACAATATTCGCCAGCGCATCCTCAGTGGCGGCGAGCATCTGGTAAGCGCCTCCCTCAGTTCGCTGGTCAACGTGGTCGCCATCATGATCTACCTCATTCTGGTACCGCTGATGGTCTTCTTTATGCTCAAAGACAAGCGGGTACTGATGGGCAGCCTGCGCCGCTTCCTGCCGCGCAACCGCACCCTAGTCAACCGGGTGTGGGTCGAGATGAACAACCAGATCATCAACTACATCCGCGGCAAGGTGATCGAGATCCTCATCGTAGGCATCGCCACCTATGTTCCCTTCGCCCTGATGGGACTGCGCTACTCGGTGCTGCTGGCGGTGGCGGTCGGCTTCTCGGTGCTGATCCCCTATATCGGCGCTGCCGTGGTGACGGTTCCGGTCGCCATGGTCGCCCTGTTCCAGTGGGGGCTCACCCCCGAGTTCGCCTGGCTGATGGTGGCCTATCTGGTCATTCAGGCTCTCGATGGCAACCTGCTGGTGCCGGTGCTCTTCTCGGAAGCGGTCAACCTCCATCCAGTGGCCATCATCATCGCCGTGCTGGTGTTTGGCGGCTTGTGGGGATTCTGGGGTGTCTTCTTCGCCATTCCCCTCGCCACCCTGGTCAAGGCGGTGCTCAATGCCTGGCCAAAACGTGAAGAGATGCCCAGTGCCGCAAAATAACCTGCTTCCCCTGCAATCGTGACAACGGAGTGTCCATGACCTTTTTTCGTCAAATCAGAGCAGCAGGGCTGACGGCCCTGCTCCTCGCTGCCGCCCTGCCCGCCCGCGCCGATATCGACCTTGGTTCCATGGATCTGCTCACCAGCGACAGCCCTACCAGCCCGGTGCCACAGGGCTTTGTCGCCGGTGCGGCGCTCATCGGGGGACAGGCCCGTTATGAAGCGCAGGACAACGCCCTCTACGCCATCCCGGGCTTTATCTATTTTGGCGACCAGTTCATGTTTCTGGGGGATCGGGCCCGCTACTACTTCCACAAGGATGAGAACTTGGCCCTCTACGGCTATGGCCGGGTCCGTTTTGGCAATCTGGATCCCGAGGACTCGCCCGCTTTCAGTGGTATGGAGCAGCGAAAATGGCAGCTGGAAGGCGGGATCGGTGGCAACATCATCACCCCCTACGCCCTGCTGACCGTGCGTGCCAACAGCGATGTCACCGGCCGCAGCAAGGGGCAGGAGCTGCTGCTGTGGGCCGACTTCCCCATCCTGCTCGACAACCTGCTCATCATGCCGGGGATGGGGCTGATGCTGCGCAGCGACAAGTTGGCCAACTACTACTTCGGCGGCATCTCCGAGAGCGAGGCGACTGCCCAGCGGCCCGCTTGGGATACCGGTACCACCCTATCCCCAATGGCGGCCCTCATCACTAGCTACCGCTTCAGCCCCAACTGGATTGGCATGTTTGCCATGAACTACGAATGGTATGATCGGGACATCAAAAACAGCCCCATCGTCCAGCACGATGGCGAACTCTATGCGGGTTTTGCACTGGGCTATATCTGGTAACGGTTATGAATCTTGAACCGTGAGACACGACCAAACAAAAGGGAGCCCTCGGCTCCCTTTTTCACGGCCATCATCAGGCTGGTAGTACAGCCTGCTCAAGCTGCCAATTCAGGCTTACAGCGCCGCCAGAAACCCGGTCAGTTGCTGATTGACGAAGGACGGATTTTCCAGCGACGAGATGTGGCCAGCGGCCGGGATCTCCTTGAACGGGCAACCCAGCACCTCGGCCATCAGATAGCCCTCCAGCACCGGACGGGCCTTGTCTTCGCAGCCGGTCATCACCAGTGCGGGAGTGGTGATCTCCTCCAGCCACTCGATACGATCTTCGCGGGTCACAAAGCTGCGGCCCACCGCCACCATGGCGGCAATCTTCTCGTTTGGCCAAGCGGCCAGACGCGCCTTGAAACCACTCATCAGCGCCTCATCAGGCTGATTGGCAAAAAATAGCGGCGCCACCTGTTCGATGATGGGCGCCGGCACGGTGCCGAGCTGCTCGATCATCGCCAGCATGCCGAGGTAGCGCTCGCAGGTGATCTGCGGTTCCAGGCCGACAAAACTATCCATCAGCACCAGACCCTTAAGGCGGTTTGGCACCATGCGCGCCAGCTCCACACCCCACATGCCGCCGATGGAGAGGCCCACCAACACGAACTCCTCAATGCCGAGGGCATCGAGCAGCGCCAGGTGCTCCCGCGCCAGCGTCGCCAGGGTGCAGCCACCTTCGGGGAGCAGGTCGGAATCACCGTGGCCCCACAGCTCGGGGACGATGCAGCGATAGCTGCCCTTGAGCGCCTCGATTTGCGGCGCCCACATGGCGCTGTCCCACAGATAGCTGTGGCCAAACAGCAGTACCGGCCCTTGCCCTTCGTCCAGATAGGCCATCCGACGGCCCGCTATCTCCATAAAATGCTTCATGTTATCTCCTGTTGCCAGCGATGGGCGGGCAGTGTATCACGTCCCCCTTGGCAGGTGACGCCTCCCTGGTGCAAGCTGACAGTGACTCAAAGAAGTCACCCATGAAAGGATGCCAAAAGGAGAAGCCCATGGCGAAGGAGAAGAGCAAGAAGCGGCCGCGTCTGGACAAGAAGTGCTACGAGCACCACCTTGCCCATCTGCAGGAGGAGCTGGTCAAGCTGCAGGAGTGGGTCAAGCAGGAGGGGTTAAAGGTAGTGGTACTGTTCGAAGGACGGGACGCCGCCGGTAAAGGGGGCGTCATCAAGGCGATCACCGAGCCGCTCAACCCCCGGGTCTGCCGGGTCACGGCGCTGCCCGCCCCCTCCGATCGAGAGCGCTCCCAGTGGTACTTTCAGCGTTATGTGGCCCACCTGCCCGCCGCTGGCGAGATGGTGCTGTTTGACCGCTCCTGGTACAACCGGGCCGGAGTCGAGCGGGTGATGGGATTTTGCAGCGATGCCGAGTATCGCGAGTTTCTGCGCGCCTGCCCCGAGTTTGAGCGGATGCTGATCCGCTCCGGCATCACCTTGATCAAATACTGGTTCTCGGTCAGCGATGAGGAGCAGGAGAAGCGCTTTAAGGAGCGGATCAACACCCCCATCAAGCGCTGGAAGTTCAGCCCGATGGATTTGCAGTCCCGCTCGCGCTGGGTGGAGTACTCCCGCGCCAAGGATGACATGTTCACCTACACCGACACCGAGGATTGCCCCTGGTTCGTAGTGGAGGCAGATGACAAACGCCGTGCCCGGCTCAACTGCATCGCCCATCTGCTGAGCAAGGTGCCCTACGAGGCGATCCACTACGAGCCTATCAAGCTCCCCCCCATCAAGACCGAAGGGTATGAGCGCCCACCGCTGGCCAGCCAGACCTTTGTGCCCGATATTACCGCCGAACTCGAGGCCTGAACCGGGTTACCTTGCCTATCTGCATGTTCAAATCGCAGGCAATAAAAAGCCGGTCTGACGACCGGCAAAAAGGCATTGATTATTAAGAAAGGAAAACCAGCACAACAAAAAATCAGGTACGGATATATTTGGCGGTACGGGGGAACGCCTGCTCCTTGGCATCGAACAGGTAGCAGGCTTCGGCCGGGATACCCACGCTGTAGGTCTGACCGGTCGCCACATCAACATCCGAGGTGGCCTTGACGGTAAAGTCGTGACCATCCACATCCATATAAACGAAGGACTCGGCGCCCAGGTGCTCGGCCACCTGCACGATCCCGCTCACCTTGCTGTGCGCATGGGGGTGATCCAGCGGCATCAGGTGCTCGGGGCGAATACCCAGCTCCACCTTGTCACCCACAGCGCCACTGCGGGCATCGACCCGGGCACGCACGGTATCGCCAGAGGTCAACTTGACCAGGCACTCCTGCTCGCCAATCTCCAGCAACTCGCCCGCCAGGAAGTTCATCTTGGGAGAGCCGATAAAGCCCGCCACGAACTTGTTGTCCGGGTTGTGGTAGAGATCCAGCGGTGAACCGAACTGCTCCAGGTTGGTGGCAGCCTCGGCCTTGAGCGGGCTCAGCACCACAATCTTGTCGGCCAGGGTCATCGCTTCCACCTGATCGTGGGTCACGTAGATGATGGTGGAGTTAAGCTCTTTGTGCAGCTTGGCGATCTCGATCCGCATCTTGACCCGCAGCGCGGCATCCAGGTTGGAGAGCGGCTCGTCAAACAGGAACACCTGCGGCTGCTGCACGATGGAGCGACCGATGGCGACACGCTGACGCTGACCACCGGAGAGCGCCTTGGGCTTTCTGTCCAGCAGCGGCTCAAGACCCAGGATCTCGGCGGCGCGCATCACCCGCTTGTGGATGTTCTCTTTGTCCATCTTCTTGAGCTTCAGACCAAAGGCCATGTTCTCGTAGATGTTCATGTGCGGATAAAGGGCGTAGGACTGGAACACCATGCCGACGTTGCGCTCTACCGGCGGCACGTCGTTCATGTAGCGACCGCCGATGGTCAGCTCACCGCTGGTGATGTCTTCCAGACCCGCGATCATCCGCAGCAGGGTGGATTTACCGCAGCCGGACGGGCCGACGAAGACGATGAATTCGCCCTCCTTGATGGAGAGGTTGATGTTGCGCAGGGTGTCCTTGTGAACAGCCGGATCGTAATTTTTGCGAACGTTGTTGAGTACTACTTCAGCCATGACGAGCTCCGCTCTTGAATCTTTGCAAATCGTGATAGCGGGGGGAGTCAGCTCCCCCGGCCATAAACTTAACCTTTCACACCACCAGCAGTCAGACCGCCAACCAACCAGCGCTGTGCCAACAGGAAGACCACTGTGATGGGGAAACCGGAGAGCACTGCGGCCGCCGCGAAATCACCCCACAGATAGTTCTGCGGATAGAGGTACTGCTGGGCCCCGACCGCCAGGGTCAGATTGTTCACATCCTGCAGCAGGATGGAGGCCATGGGCACCTCGGTAATGGAACCGATAAAGGCCAGAATAAACACTACCGCCAGGATGGGCACCGACAGGGGCAACAGGATCAGACGGAATGCCTGCCACGGGGTCGCCCCGTCGATGGCCGCCGCCTCCTCCAGAGAGGAGTCGATGGTCTCGAAGTAGCCCTTGATGGTCCAGACGTGGAGGGCAATCCCTCCCATATACGCCAGGATCAGGCCACCGTGGGTGTTGAGACCCAGCCAGGGGATGTAGTCACCAATCTTGTTAAAGAGCGCGTAGATGGCTACCAGTGCCAGCACTGCCGGGAACATCTGGAAAATCAGCATGCCCTGCAGGATGGTGGACTTGCCACGAAAACGCAGGCGGGCAAAGGCGTAAGCACAGGTGGTGGAGAGCGTCACGATCATCAGGGCAGTGATGCCGGCGATCTTGATGGAGTTCCACAACCAGGTCAGCACCGGGAACGGCGGCGGCGTGATGCTGCCATCGGCGTTGGTGATGGACATGCCCAGCGCCAGCTTCCAGTGATCCAGCGTCGGATTGGAGGGGATGATCTCCCCTACCGCGAAGTTACCGTTACGGAACGAGATGGCGATAACCATGATCAACGGGAAGATGATCAGCGCCAGGAAGCCCCACATGACCAGGTGGGTTGCCCACACCCGGTATTTGACTGATTTGGGTTGTACGATTGCCATGTTGAAGCCTCCTTACAGCTGCTTGTCGGCTTTGGACAATTTCAGGTTGAGCAGCGCCAGCGCACCTACGATGAGGAAGATAGCTGTGGCGATGGCACTGGCCAGACCGTAGTCCTGACCACCCGATCCCTGGAACGCAATCCGGTAGGTATAGCTCACCAGCAAGTCGGTGGTACCGGCCGGGGTGCTGGCGCCGATGATGTCGGGCGCACCGTTGGTCAACAACTGGATAAGCACGAAGTTGTTGAAGTTGAAGGCGAACGAGGCAATCAACAGCGGTGTCAGCGGCTTCATCAGCAGCGGCACGGTGATCTTGAAGAAGTTCTGTACCGGACCGGCACCATCCATGGCGGACGCTTCATAGAGATCTTCCGGAATGGCTTTGAGCAGGCCCATGCAGAGGATCATCATGTAGGGGTAGCCGAGCCAGGTGTTGACAATCAGGATCATCACCTTGGCCAGGAAGGGGTTGGTATACCAGTCCGGTTTGATGCCAAACGCCGCTTCCAGGAACATGTTGATCTCACCGAAGTTCTGGTTGAACAACCCCTTGAACACCAGGATGGAGATAAACGCCGGGATCGCATAGGGCAGGATCAACATGACCCGATAGAAACCGCGCCCCTTGAGCTCTTCCCACTGCACCAGACAGGCCAGCACCATGCCGATAGCCAGGGTGAAAGCGACGGAGCAGGTTGAGAAGATCACGGTCCAGATGAAGATCTGCAGGAAGGGTGACTGGATGCCCGGATCGGTGACGATGCGCGCGAAGTTCTTCCAACCCACGCTGACCACAAAGCCCGGAGCAATCCCCTTACCGACAAACTGACCCTGTTCGTCGATGTACTGATAGAAGCCGGTCTCACCATTGGGCAGCATCAGCTCGCCATTCTGGGTATCACGCAGCAGGTTGCTGTCTTTGATCACCACGCCGGACTTGAGCACGGCACCATCCATCAGACGGGTGTAGTGCTGCTTCTGGGCGGCAAACTTGCGCAGACTGCTCAGGGTCAGGTGGGTACCGCCATCCGGCAGCACCAGATCAAGGTCACTCAGGTGAGTACGATGTTCAACAATGGCGCGGATCGGTGCAGCCTTGCTGGCCGCTTCGCCGGTGAAGGGCTGCAGCTCGACCACTTGCTGGGTGTTCTGCACACGGCCTTCGCGGGACGCCAGCTCACGGGCCTTGTTGGTCATCAGGGAAACAGGTTGGCTGATAAAGGATTGATCATCCTGTGTCAGCAGCAGCTGGAACTGGCCATTGTCGCCACCCAGCAGGGTAAAATCGAATTCACCGCCCGCCACCTTGTAGGTTTTCTTCAGGTGGTAGTCCCGCGCCTGCTCCACGGAGAGCAAGTTGGACCCCGAATAGTTGGTGAAGGCAATGCCAATGGTGTAGGCAAGAGGGAAGATGATAAACACAACCATGCCCGCAACACCCGGAAAGATGTAGCGATGGGCATAGGTCTTCTTGTTCATGAAGACATACAGACCGACGGAAACCACCACCAGATCCAGCAGCGCGAATACCCACTCGCCACTGGCGTACATCATCACGGCTGCGTAGCCGTTGAGGATGGCAACCAGGGCCGCTATGGTCCACTTAAGCCAGGTGTGCTTATCCTTCGGACCGGCATAGGACTCAACAGAAGGTACTACTTCCATGCCAATTAACCTTTATAACGCCAAGAGAGATTTGAGAGAGTGGGAGGCCATGACGGCCTCCCGGGTAGTGCGTGCTTACTGAACGATACGCTTGGCAGCGGTATCCAGTGCTTCGTCAACACCCTGACGACCGGAGGTCACGTTCTTGAGGGCAGTTTCGAAGGAAGACCAGAAACGGCTCATCTCGGGAACGGATGGCATCGGCTCGCCAGCCTGGGCGTTCAGCATGGTGGCCTTGATGTGCGGATCGGATTCCAGGGTCTTCTGGAAGGATTTCAGCGCAACGGCACCCAGCGGCTTGTCGGCGTTAACCGGCGCCAGACCGGCATCGGTCAGCAGGTAGTTTTCCAGGAACTCGATAGCCAGATCCTTGTTCGGGCTGGCGGCGTTGATGGTGGCACCCAGTACGCCAACGAAGGCTTTGGCCGGCTTGCCGTTCAGGGTCGGCAGCGGCGCTACGCCGTACTTGATACCGCTCTTGTCCAGGTTGCTCCAGGCCCAGGGACCGTTGATCATCATGGCCACTTCGCCCTTGTTGAACTTGGCGTCCATCACACCGTAGTCGATGCCTTTTTCCAGGTGACCGGACTTGATCATCTCGGAGATGTAGCCCACGCCCATCTTGGCACCTGCGTTGTTCACGCCGGTATCTTTGACGTCATAACCGGTAGCGGTTTTCTTGAAGGCGTAACCACCGTTGGCAGCCACCAGCGGATAGCTGAAGTACGGGGTGTCATAAGCCCACATGATGGCGCGCTTGCCGTTTTTCTTCAGAGTCTCGTCAATCTTGGCGATCTCTTCGAAGGTTTTCGGCGGCTCGGGCAACAGGTCCTTGTTATAAA
The DNA here is from genome assembly GCF_040907905.1 of Aeromonas sp. s13. Taxonomy (NCBI): domain Bacteria; kingdom Pseudomonadati; phylum Pseudomonadota; class Gammaproteobacteria; order Aeromonadales; family Aeromonadaceae; genus Aeromonas; species Aeromonas sp. s13. The sequence continues at coordinate 16,745 of NZ_JBFOCS010000072.1, forward strand.
TCAGGCTGACGGCTTCCATGGCAACCGGGTAGCCATAGGTTTTGCCATCAACAGTCATGGCATCCCATGCCAGCTGTTCAAATTTGCCTTTGGTGGCAGCGTTCGGCGTTACCGGAACCAGCAAACCGGCTTTGACCCACTCACCGTAACGGTCGTGAGCCCAGAAGAAGATGTCCGGGCCGTTGCCAGTGGCGGCGGCTTGCTGGAATTTCACTTCAACCTGATCCGGGTGAGCAACAGTAACCTTGATGCCGGTTTCTGCTTCAAACTTCTTACCCACTTCAGCCAGACCGTTGTATCCCTTGTCACCGTTGATCCAGATGGTCAGCTGGCCTTCATCGATGGCAGCAGTAGCAGAGCAAGCGACGCCAAGAGTGGCCAGACCGATCAGGGATGACAGCAATTTCTTTTTCATGAGCCTTTCCTTGTATTAGTTCCGCGCTGTAAGAGCATTGTGTGCGAGATGAATATTATCCCAAGCGGCAAACGGCTCACATGACGCAACTCGCATTTTTGAAATGCAATTACGTATTTCCTTCCAGAAAGTTTTGAAAACATTTTCTTATTTCAGGGAATTACGGCCATTTATCGGCTTAATTCCAGACAACCACAGAATAATAATTACCAAAATGAAATAAAATTTCATGAATGAAAGGGTTTTCACCTCAATGAAAACCCTTTCAGGTGGTTTATTTTGTTTGATTTGTTAACAAAGTACCGCGCCAGTTTCGAGGTCTGCCCGGGCGCGATAAAAAAAGAGACCCCGCCGGGGCGGAGTCTCTTTTTGCCAGAAATGACGAGTTGATCACACTCGGGAGCATGACTACGACTGGCGCAGCAGCTGATCCTTGAGATTGGGCGGCACACCCTTGATGGTCAGGGTGTCGGTCTGGGGATCGTAAAAGATCCGGCTGTTCAACAGCTTCTGCTCAAAGCTCAGAGTCAGACCGCCACCGGAGCCGACAAACTTGGTCAAACCACGCAGAGTAGAGCGATCCGCCGGGAAGCGCTCTTCCAGCTCATACTCCTGACCGATAAAGCTGTAAAAATCGAGATCACCGTCGCCGGGCAATTCTGCAGACAACTCCTTGATTTCGATCTCTTCACCGGCACTCGCCTGTTCGGTGCAATATTTGAAGACCTGCTTTTTATAGTCATTGCGCTCGGTCGGTTCGAGCTGACGACTGTCGCAATAATCTTCGACCGCCTGCAGCAAGCCTTTATTTTGTACCTTGGCATCCATGCCCTCGCGGGCACCCAGCAGATCCATAAAGAAGTCGCCCAGTTTGCGACCAATGCGCCCCTTGCTGAAGGTGATATAGCGGCGCGAATCAGGTTGGGTTTTCCATTCGGTCAAATCAATGCGGGCCACCAGATTGAGTTTGCCGATATCCAGATACTGGATATGGCGTAATTCCAGCGCTTCGCTGACGGTGACGCTCTCCTTGCCCTCCAGCAGAGCAATCAGCAGATAATCGACCCCGACGTAGTTATATTTGGCAAACAGCAGCACCCCCTGCTCATCGAGGGCGTGCTCCACCAGCTGCTTGACCAGCATCTGGGTCACGGTGACCGAGAAGGGAACGAATTCGGTCTGCTCGTCGAGCAGCTGTTCGAGGGCGATACGAAACGCGGGTGAAGGCTGCTTGGGAGCCTCTTCACCGTCGGCCAGCTCGGCGACGGCGGCCTCGGGGTCGGCAAAGAAGCCAAAGCCCTTGCCGCCCTTGCCGTTGTAGATCCGATGCAGTTCCGCCATCAGTCCCTGTACCGCCTCATCAGGGGGCAGGGTCTGGCTGCGGGTATCGGCGTGGGGTTGACCATCGCCGCCCTGGCGCAAGGAGTGAAGAATGATCTTGTCGATATCGAGACTCATGTCACAAAGCCATAGTGTTAGCCGAAAGGGTGAAGTATTATAAGGCGCTTTGAACCGAGATGAACTGAAGATTATGCCTATCGTATCAAAGTACAATAACGAGCAATTTGACGCCCTGATGAACGACCTGATCACCGCGCTGGAAAAGCATAAAGCGCCGGTAGATCTCAGCCTTATGGTGCTTGGCAATCTGACCACCAATATCATCAACGGTATGGCACCGGCCCAGCGCCAGGCCATCACTGAAAAGTTTGTCCAGGCCCTGACCGCATCGGTCGATAATCGCCACGACGCACACTGAGTCCCCGACTCTGTTGATTTGACGTTTCTCAACGCAGATGGATCACTATGGTCGAAACCGGTAACCCCTATCGTGATAATGTCTCTCGCCTGATCACCTGGGGGCATTGGTTCTCCTTCTTCAACATTATTCTGGCCATGCTCATCGCTACCCGTTATCTGGGTGCCATCAGCTGGCCATCGACCACGCTTGGCGTGATCTATCTCGTTGTAAGCTGGATTGGCCACTTCTCGTTTCTGAGTTTTGTCACCTACCTGTTGACGATCTTCCCGCTCAGCTTCGTGCTGCCCAAGGAGAAGTCGTTGCGGTTCATCTCGGCCATCATCGCTACCCTGGCGCTGGTGCTGCTGCTGATCGACACCCAGGTATTCCGGCTGTTCAAGTTCCACCTCAACAGCCAAGTATGGCAGTTGCTGCTGGATCAGGCGCAAACCGAAGAGGGCTCAATCTGGAGCATCATCTTCGTTGCCGTGCCCACCATCTTCCTGCTGCAACTGCTGCTGTCGGCCTATGTCTGGCGCAAGATCAACAAGCGCAAGCGCCGCCAGTACGGCAACCAGGTGGGACTGGCCCTGCTGATCTGCTTTATTCTGACCCACGTGGTCAACAGCTGGGCCGATGCGACCCTCTATCAGCCGATCACCATGCAGAGAGCCAACTTCCCCCTCTCCTACCCCATGACGGCCCGCTCCTTCCTGGCCAAACATGGCTGGCTGGATCTGGATCAGTACGAGAAGCAGGCTGCCTCCCAGGGTGATAACAGCGACAGCCGGATGCATTACCCACTGCGCCCGCTCAACGTCAACGCCCCCCTGACTCACAACAATCTGCTGATTGTGGTGGTCGACTCATTGCGTTTTGACATGCTCAACAACATCAACATGCCCAATCTGCAGCGCTATGCGGATCAGCATCTGACGTTCCGCAATCACCTGAGTGGTGGCAACGACGACTTGATGGGGATGTTCAGCCTCTTCTACGGGTTGCCCGGCCACTACTACAAGGACATCAGCAGCGACAAGCGTCCGCCGGTGCTGTTCGACGAGATGCTGCGTCAGGATTACCAGTTCGGGCTGTTCGGCGCGATGGAAGATGCCCAGAAGTATCGCAAGAGCATCCTCGCCGGTCTGCGCAAACAGGTGTTTGTCTCCGAACAGAGTGACGATGGCAAGCTGCTGACCGACTGGCAACAGTGGCTGGAGAAGCGCTCTCCCGAGCGTCCCTGGTTCTCGCTGGTCTATCTCTCGAGCCCCGGCGACTACCAGTTGCCCGCCACCATGAAGGGGCCGTTCCAACCGGAGCTCGCCAACTTCAATCCGGCGACCGCCTATCGGGCGGAGAACCTGCAAAAACTGGAGAACCGCTACAAGAACTCGGTCTTCTATACCGACCAGTTGCTTGAACAGATGCTGACCAAATTGCAGTCGCAGGGGATGGACAGCAACACCATCGTCGTCATCACCTCCAACCACGGTCAGGAGTTCAACGACACCCGCAGCAACAGCTGGGGCGCAGGCAGCAACTACTCACCCTATCAGGTGCAGGTCCCGCTGGTACTGGCCTGGCCGGGGCGCGGCAGTGACGTTCGGGAACAACCGAGCAGCCATTTCGATCTGGCGCCGACCCTGATGCAGGGGATGCTGGGCGTGCGCAATCCGGCGCGCGATTACAGCGTTGGCCGCTCGCTGTTTGATACCAGCCCGCGCAACTGGCTGCTGGCCGGGGATCAGAACGACTTCGCCATCTATGAAGGGGAGACCATCACCCACTTCAACAAGCAAGGTGACTTCGAACTGCTGGAGCGCAACAGCTATCGCCCGATCAAGCACGGTACCCCGGATATGGGCGCTATGATCCAGGTGATGAACGAGCTGAACCGCTTCTATCGCAACCAGTGAAGCGCCCGTTGATGGCTTAATACCATAAAAAACGCCCCGAATTCGGGGCGTTTTTCGTTGTATAGCCGGCCACGTTCACGACAGTTAGCCACCCCACCCTTGCGGGTACTTGTAGCCGACGAAACGCTTGGCTGCATAGGCTTTGAAAGCCGCCGAGTTGTAGGCCGCCGCCACATCTTTGGCAAACGGCTGATCCGCATCTGCGCTTTTCACCACCACCCAATTGATAAAATCGTAGCTGCGCTCCAGAAACAGTCCTTCACTGAACGGGATTCCGCTGGAGGCGGCAAAATTACCGTTGATCACCGAGAAGTCCACATCCTCGCGCGAGCGGGGCAGTTGCGCCGCCTCCAGCAACACCAGCTTGAGATTGTGCGGATTGTTCACCACATCAAACTCGCTCGCCTTGAGCGGGTTGATCCCCTCCTTGAGGGTCAGCCAACCGAGATCCTGCAACATCAGCAGAGCCCGCGCCTGATTGGTGGGATCGTTGGGGATGGCCACCGTGCTCCCCTTTTTCACCTTGTCGAGTGCCGCCAGCTTGCCGGAGTAGAGCCCCATCGGGCCAGTTGGCACCTGGGTAATGGGTGCCAGCGACAAGCCGCGATCTTTGGCAAAACTCTCCAGATAAGGTTTGTGCTGGAAGCAGTTCACATCCAGTGATCCGTCAGCCAGAGCAATATTGGGAGTCACATAGTCGGTGAACTCCACCAGCTTGACCTTATACCCCTTGGCCTCCAGCTGCGGCTTGATGGAGTCGGTCACCATGTCGGCAAAATCCCCCACCGTAGTACCAATCACAATCTCCTGTTTGGTCGGCAAGGACGCATCGGCGGCAACCGCGGAAAAAGAGAGGCTCCCGACCGCCATCGCGGCAATAAAGGTGCTGGCGCCAGCAGTGGCGCGCAAGGAAGCAGTGCAAGAAGGTAAGAAGGTAAGAAGGAACGAAACGGCATAGGGACTCCCTGTCAGGTACGCATCAAGCTATGGGCCTGCGGCGGGGCCGCCCTCAGAAGTAGCGCCCTTCACACCGCAGCAATCTAGCCATCCAGACGGCTATTTAAGTTAGCATAACAGAGCCATCCACCGCCGCCAAGCAATAAACCACTGACCCACCCCCACCTCATCACTCTTGCAGGCTCACCCGAACGCATACCAGCACTCACATTGGCACACACCACCATGCCGTTTATTTCCAAGAGCGCACGAGCTCCCCTCGGGATTGCCCCGAATCGAGATGGCTGCGGCGAAGGAGAGTCGCGAGAGGAGTGAGTTACAGATAAAAAGATCAGTAGTGAGCAGTGAGAACCATTCTCAATAAAACACATAACCAGCGTCATTGGAATACCTACCACAAACCAGATCGGATTTCTTTGAACCTCATTGCGTTTTTTGAAAATGGCTCTTTTTGAACCCCTACCACCCGTGTATAGATTTCCGTCGCACTCAGGATGGTGCGATCCAAGATGGAGTTAAAAAAATAATGAAGCAAACATCGTTAGCACTGGCGATCACAGCACTGCTGTCGACCCTGCCCAGTGCGCTCGTTCAGGCAAATGAAGGTTGTGCGCCGCTCACCGGCAAGGAGAGCGGCATGGATATCGGACGCAGTAGCACCGAGCGCTGCCTGCCAGGTGCCAATCCCCTGCAGGATCAGCAGTGGTATCTGCTCAACAGCGGCCAGGATGGATTCAGCACCCGTGGCGGCATAGCGGGCAATGATCTCAACCTCTGGTGGGCTCATCGCACCGGCGTGCTGGGCCAGGGAGTCAATGTGGCCGTGGTGGATGATGGTCTGGCTATCGCCCACCCGGATCTGGCGGACAACGTCCGTCCGGGCTCCAAAAACGTGGTGACCGGCAGCGATGACCCGACCCCGACGGATGCGGATACGGCGCACGGCACTTCGGTCTCCGGCATCATAGCGGCGGTGGACAACGCCATCGGCACCAAGGGGATCGCCCCGCGGGCCCAGTTGCAGGGGTTCAACCTGCTGGACGACAACAGCCAGCAGTTGCAGAAAGACTGGCTCTACGCCCTTGGCGACAGCGATGCCAGCCGCGATAACCGGGTGTTCAACCAGAGCTATGGCATGAGCCTGGTCGATCCCCGTCCGGCCAACGACCTGGATCAGGCCCAGCTCGACCGTCTGTTCGAACAGCAAACCCTCAAGGCGCAGAGTGCCGCCTATATCAAGGCTGCCGGCAACGGCTTCAACAAGATAGCGGCGGGCGGCTATGTGCTCAATCGCACCGGCAACGGCCCCAAATTGCCTTTTGAGAACAGCAATCTCGACCCCTCAAACAGCAACTTCTGGAACCTGGTGGTGAGCGCGCTCAACGCAGATGGCGTCAGATCCTCCTACTCCAGCGTCGGCAGCAACGTCTTCCTGAGCGCCACCGGCGGCGAGTACGGTACCGACTCCCCCGCCATGGTGACCACGGATCTGCCCGGCTGCGATATGGGCTACAACCGCACCGACGATCCCCGCACCAACCGGCTGCACGGCAACCCGCAGCTGGATGCCAGTTGCGACTACAACGGCGTCATGAACGGCACCTCCTCCGCCACCCCCAGTACCTCGGGCGCCATGGCACTGCTGATGTCCGCCTACCCGGATCTGTCAGTACGCGATTTTCGGGATCTGCTGGCGCGCAGCGCTACCCGGGTCGATGCCAAACATCAACCCGTGATGGTCAGCTACACCAGCAGCACCGGCAAGGTGCGTGATGTGAAAGGGCTGGAAGGGTGGGAGCGCAATGCCGCCGGCATGTGGTTCAACCCCACTTACGGTTTTGGTCTGATTGACGTCAACAAAGCCCTTGAGCTGGCAGCCAATCACCAGCCCCTGCCCCCGCTGGAGCAACTGCCGTGGCAGAAGATCAATGTCAGCGGCAGTGCCGCCGCTATCCCGGATGTGGGCAACAGCCCGACCCGTTCCACTACCCGCATCGCGACACCATTGACGGTAGAAGCGGTTCAGGTGATGGTGAGTCTGGATCATCAGCGCCTGCCCGATCTGCTGATCGAACTGGTCTCCCCCGCCGGCACCCGCAGCATCCTGCTGAGCCCCTTCAACAGCCTGGTCGGCCAATCTCTCGACCAGCAGCAGCTGGGCTTTGTACGAACCAAGGGATTGCGTGACATGCGGATGCTATCCAACAAGTTCTACGGCGAATCGGCGCAAGGCACATGGCGACTGGAAGTGACCGACGTTGCCAACGGTACCCGTCAGGTCTCTCTGCTCAATCGCGAGACCCGTGAGCGTACCACCCTGACCGAGCGCAACAATCGCCAACCGGGCAAGCTGATCTCATGGTCCCTGCGGATCCTGGGTCACGATGCCAACCGCAGCTAACACGCTAGGAGTATTACCATGAACAAACCTGTTACCTTGCTTCTGGCAACCCTGCTGGCCCCCCTCTCGGGACAGCTCTGCGCCCAGGAGTCCGTCACCATGGATGGCAAGCAGTACAGAACCATAGAGGTGAACGGCCAGACTTACCTCATTCCTGACAACGGCAGCAAGAAGCGGGTCGCCCGCAGCCTTGACAGCAAGGTCCCGCAACAGACCCTGCGCCGCGGTGACGTGTTGATGCAAGGGGCCGCTAGCCCGGAGCTGACTGTAAGCGGCACCCTGCTGGTGGAAGCTGACGATGCCAGCGCCAAGGCGCTGGCGACTCGCCACGGCTTGAACTTCAAACAGAGCAGTGGTGGTATCGCCCTGCTGGAGGCCAAATCGGGCACCGATCTCAACGCCATCGCCACCAAGCTCAAGAGCGAAGGGGTGAATGTGCAGATCGAGCTGTCGGGGGCCGAACAGCAGCCGAAATAGGTCGCGACAGACAAATAACAAAGGGGGCCATCATGGCCCCCTTTCTGCTGCTCATTTTGACAGTGACTTACTTGGCGCTATGCTGCTCCGCCAAATAGAGCCAGGTATCGACCACGGTATCGGGGTTGAGAGACACCGAATCGATCCCCTGCTCCACCAGCCAGGCGGCGAAGTCCGGATGATCGGAGGGGCCCTGACCGCAGATCCCCACGTACTTGCCCGCCTTGCGCGCGGCCTGAATAGCCATCGCCAGCAGAGCCTTGACCGCCTCGTTACGCTCGTCGAACAGATGGGCGATGAGCCCGGAATCCCGATCCAGCCCAAGAGTGAGCTGGGTCATGTCGTTGGAACCGATGGAGAAGCCGTCCACGTGCTCCAAAAACTTGTCTGCCAAGAGGGCATTGCTCGGGATCTCGCACATCATGATCACCTTGAGCCCCCGCTCGCCGCGGCGCAGACCGTTCTCGGCCAGGATGTCGATCACCTGCTCCGCCTCGCCCACGGTGCGCACGAAGGGGATCATCACCTCGACGTTGGTCAACCCCATCACATCGCGCACCCGCTTGATCGCCTCGCACTCGAGGGCAAAGCAGGGGCGGAAGCTGTCGGCGATGTAGCGGGATGCGCCACGAAAACCGATCATCGGGTTCTCCTCGTGGGGCTCGTAGCCACGACCGCCCACCAGATTGGCGTACTCGTTGGACTTGAAGTCCGACATCCGCACGATCACCCGCTCCGGCCAGAAGGCGGCCCCCAGAGTGGCGATCCCCTCGGTCAGCTTGGCCACATAGAACTCCCGCGGGCTGTCGTAACCGGCGATCATCTTGCCGATGGTGGCCTGCAGCTCTGGGGTTTGCAGGTCAAACTCCAGCAAGGCCTTGGGGTGCACGCCGATCATCCGGTTGATGATGAATTCAAGGCGCGCCAGCCCTACCCCGGCATTGGGCAACTGGGCAAAGTCGAAAGCGCGGTCCGGGTTGCCGACGTTCATCATGATCTTGATGGGCAGGCGCGGCATATTGCCCACCTCGGTCACCGCCACGTCGAAGTCCAGCTCGCCGTCATAGATAAAACCGGTATCCCCTTCCGCACAGGAGACGGTGATCCGCTGGCCCGGCTGAATATGATCGGTAGCGTTGCCACAGCCTACCACTGCCGGAATGCCCAGCTCGCGGGCGATAATGGCGGCGTGACAGGTGCGGCCACCCCGGTTGGTGACGATGGCGGAAGCCCGCTTCATGATGGGCTCCCAGTCCGGGTCGGTCATGTCGGTGACCAGCACATCGCCGGGCTGCACTTCGTCCATCTGGCTGATGGAGGAGATGACCCGCGCCGGGCCCGCGCCAATCTTGTGACCGATAGCACGCCCCTCGATCAACACCTTGCCCGCTTGCTTGAGGGCAAAACGCTCGAGGGTGTTGGCCTCCTGACGGCTGCGCACGGTTTCCGGGCGGGCCTGCACGATATAGAGCTGGCCATCCTGACCATCCTTGGCCCACTCGATATCCATCGGGCGGCCATAGTGCTGCTCAATGATGAGGGCCTGTTTCGCCAGCGCCATCACCTCCTCATCGCTGATGCAGAAGCGGCTACGCTCGGCCTCATTGGTGTCGACAATCTTCACCTGACGGCCGTGACCGGCATCGTCCGAGTAGGTCATCTTGATAAGCTTGGAGCCGAGGGTCTTGCGCACCACCGCCGGGCGGCCCCCCTTGAGGGTCGGCTTGTGCACATAGAATTCATCCGGGTTGACCGCGCCCTGCACCACCATCTCGCCAAGACCATGGGCACCGGTGATAAAGACCACGTCGTTGAAACCGGACTCGGTATCCAGGGTAAACATGACGCCGGAGGCGGCGAGATCGGAACGCACCATCCGCTGCACCCCGGCCGAGAGGGCAACACCCCTGTGGTCGTAGCCCTGATGCACCCGATAGGAGATGGCGCGATCGTTGAACAGAGAAGCAAACACATGCTTAACCGCCGTCATGACGGCATCGATGCCACGTACGTTGAGGAAGGTCTCCTGCTGACCGGCAAAGGAGGCGTCCGGCATATCCTCGGCGGTGGCGGAGGAGCGCACCGCAAACGAGGCCTCGACACCGGCACTCAACTTTTCATAGGCAACCCGGATCGCCTGCTCCAGCTCGGGCTGGAACGGGGCGTCGATCACCCAGTCGCGGATCTGCTGACCGGCCCGGTTGAGGGCGGCGATATCGTCCACGTCCAGATTGTCGAGCAGATGGTGGATCTTGCCGTTGAGGCCGCTTGACTCCAGAAACTCGTTAAACGCAAAGGCGGTGGTGGCAAAGCCCCCCGGCACGGATACGCCGGCGCCAGAGAGGTTGCTGATCATCTCGCCAAGGGATGCGTTCTTGCCGCCAACGCGTTCTACGTCCTGCATTCCGAGTTGTTCGTACCAGAGCACGTACTGTTGCACTTGGATGTCTCCAGGTTGGTGGGCACCGATGCCATAGCACCTCGTGCGCCCGATTTAATCGATGAGGTTATGGGTAAGTCAGGTGCGTTATTGTCTGTTTCTTTTATTGCCAACGACCATGAAAACGTTTTCTACTGGTTTTCAAAAAAATCCCCGAGCAAGCGTTGGGGATGGTCGAATGACCGGAACATTCTACAATGGCGACACAAAAAGATAACGATTCAGGTTTGCAAGCCACTTCACAACTTGGGCACAGCAGACCGGTTGACAAAACTGGTATGGTTTCGGGAGATACTTCTCACCCCTTACCCCACTCGACCCCACCCGCGGTATCACAGGAGCCCCACGTGCACACCGTATTTTATGTTTCAGACGGCACCGCCATCACAGCCGAAGTGTTCGGCCACGCGGTACTGAGCCAGTTTCCGCTGGCCTTCGAGCAGATCACTATCCCCTTTGTGGAGACACTGGAGAAAGCCCGTCAGGTACGGATGCGGATCGACGAGCAGTTTCGCCAGACCGGGGTGCGCCCCATCCTGTTTCACACCATCGTCGACCCGCTGGTACGGGAAGAGGTACTGAAATCGGAGGCGTGCGGCCACGACTTTCTCAACACCTTCGTCAGCCCGCTGGAGCAGGAGCTGGGGGTAAAAGCCGAGCCCCGCCTCCACCGCACCCACGGCATGGAGAACCGCAAGCTCTATGACGATCGCATCGAGGCGGTCAACTTCGCACTGGCCAACGACGATGGCATCACCACCAAGGAGTACGATGAGGCGGACATCATCCTGATCGGGGTCTCCCGCTGCGGCAAGACCCCCACCAGCCTCTATCTGGCGCTGCAGTTTGGCATTCGCGCCGCCAACTACCCCTTTATCGAGCAGGACATGGGGATGCTGGAGCTGCCCGCCCCCCTCAAGGCCAACCGTCACAAGCTGTTTGGCCTCACCATAGCGCCGCAGCGGCTGCACGAGATCCGCAACCAGCGCCGTGCCAACAGCCGCTACTCCTCCATCGAACAGTGCGAGCAGGAGCTGGCCTGCGTGGAGAGGCTGTTTCGCCAGGAGGCGATCCGCTTCCTCGATACCAGCTCCCACTCGGTGGAGGAGATCAGCGCCAAGGTCCTCGAGGCGACCGGTCTGCGCCGCCAGCTCTGTTAAGCCAGCTTTACAGCTATCGGCATCAACAAAAGATAAAAATTACAGTGTCGCGGCGAAAGTCAGCTGTGGCGAACTGCAATTCACATAGATGACAGTGAAAAGCGTGGATAAAAAAGGGATAAGCACCACAAATGCTTATCCCTCTTCTTGTCGACCTTGGCGTTGTGCCTTGTCACCTGCTGCCAGTTAGCCGCTATTCGATTCCGTTCTGCTGCGCTCGGCAAACAGCCAGAGTTAACTAACGATTGAGCTCAGGGTTGTTCATCAACCGGGCATAGAAGGCCAGCAAACCGTGGCGCAGGCGAACCCGCTCCGCCAGCCAGCCGCCAACGAGCGCCCCCGTTACCCCACCCACCAGCAACAGCGACTGCCAGTAGTGCAGCAACCCATGATCACCGAGTAACAGCCAACCCAGCAACATAATCGCGGCCACCAGCAACAACAGCGGACTGGCGGCAATCCCTAACCAGAGCGCCACCAGCACACTCCGGGCAACCCCTTGTTGCAGCACGCTTTCGCGTTCCCTGTGCTCCAACTCCCTGCACTCTTCCCTGTACTCTCGCTTGTTTGGCATCATTTGCATCCATCTGTGGCTTGGCACCCCAAAAGCACACCAACAAGACAAAATGTCAACAAAACAGAATTCGATTGCACAAACATCAATCAAAAACTACCAAGAAGCCTCTTCAGATCATGAAAAAGCTGCTATTGGTACAAAATACGGCCATTAGAGATGGAAAACAGGTGCATTCATGGCGGATTATCACTATTCTGCTTCGGTTGCCAGCCAACAGTAAAAATTGAAAATGGCATGGCGTAACGAAATAAATACAGCTTTCGTCAGGTTTTGGCTACGCACTGCGGCCTGCTCAGGATGAGCCCAACACCGACCAGAGACAACAGAGACGTAAGGACAGACCCATGGATTTGAAACAAGACGGTGAGGAGCTGAAGCGCGGCCTTAAAAACCGCCACATTCAGTTGATTGCTTTGGGCGGCGCCATCGGCACCGGCCTCTTTCTGGGCATTGCCCAAACCATCAAGATGGCAGGCCCCTCAGTCCTGCTGGGTTATGCCATCGGCGGCTTTATCGCCTTCCTGATCATGCGCCAGCTCGGTGAAATGGTGGTGGAAGAGCCGGTAGCCGGCTCCTTCAGCCACTTTGCCTACAAATACTGGGGCGAGTTTGCCGGTTTTGCGTCCGGCTGGAACTACTGGGTGCTCTACGTGCTGGTGAGCATGGCCGAGCTGACCGCGGTGGGCATCTATGTCCAGTACTGGTGGCCCGAGATCCCGACCTGGATGTCGGCAGCCTTCTTCTTCGTGCTGATCAACGCCATCAACCTCTCCAACGTCAAAGCGTTTGGCGAAATGGAGTTCTGGTTCGCCATCATCAAGGTGGTCGCCATCATCGGCATGATTGGCTTTGGCGGCTATCTGCTCCTCTCCGGTGCCGGCGGACCCGAGGCAAGCGTCACCAACCTGTGGGCTCAGGGCGGCTTCTTCCCCAACGGCATCAGCGGCCTAGTGATGGCGATGGCGGTGATCATGTTCTCCTTTGGCGGTCTGGAGCTGGTGGGCATTACCGCCGCGGAAGCGGACAACCCCGAGAAGAGCATTCCCAAGGCCACCAATCAGGTGATCTACCGCATCCTCATCTTCTACATCGGCGCTCTGGCTATCCTGATGTCCCTCTACCCCTGGGGTAAAGTGGTGGAAGGCGGCAGCCCGTTCGTGATGATTTTCCACGCTCTGGACAGCAATCTGGTCGCCACCGTACTCAACATCGTGGTGCTGACGGCGGCACTGTCGGTCTACAACAGCTGCGTCTACTGCAACAGCCGGATGCTGTTCGGTCTGGCCAAACAGGGCAACGGCCCGAAAGCCCTGCTCAAGACCAACAAGAGCGGCGTGCCGCTGGTTGCCCTCTCGGTCTCGGCCATCGCCACTCTGCTCTGCGTGCTGATCAACTACCTGATGCCGGGCAAGGCGTTCGGTCTGCTGATGGCGCTGGTGGTCTCCGCACTGGTGATCAACTGGGCGATGATCAGCCTCGCGCACCTCAAGTTCCGCAAGGCCAAGGTCGCAGAAGGCGTCCAGCCCAAGTTCAAGGCGTTCTGGTACCCCTTCGGCAACTATCTCTGCCTCGCGTTCATGGCCGGTATTCTGGTGATCATGTATATGACCCCCGATTTCCGCATCTCGGTCGAACTGATCCCCGCCTGGCTGGTGGTACTGGGCATTGGCTTTGTCATCAAGCGCAAAGGACAAGCTCAAAGCAAGGTTGCAGCCAATCTGGGTTAATGCCCGCAGCTGAGAAAAACAATGCAAAACGCCGATCGGATGATCGGCGTTTTTTTATTGCGCGCAGCACGACTAGCAGCCATAGCCCTCAGGAAGGCAGCTCTTGCCTTTGATCTTGCCGATGCTCCGGGCTGTTGACGCAACACTCATCGCGGAAAAAGGCGATGATCTCCTCCAACACCGCGTATTGAGAGACGCAAAGCAGGGTGCGACTCTCCCGGTTTTGCTTCACCAGCCCCACCGAGACCAGCGCCGCGATATGGTGGCTGAGGGTGGAAGCGGGGATCGCCAGCTGCCTTTGCAGCTCACCCACCGGCAGCCCTTGCTCTCCCGCCTTGACCAGATGCTTGAAGATAAACAGCCGGGTCGGATGACCCAGCTCTTTCAATGCCTTAGCGACCTCTTCCAGTTGCATCTCTGCGCCCTCCACGAATTTGATATTTCGATAATACCAGAAATATCTTGACCGGCCATTCATTTCGATTATTTTGGAAATACAGAAACCAAGTGAGGATACGACAATGAATGAGTGGTTAACCATGCTGACCGATGCAGCCCAGATGTTCCTGTTTCTGGCTGTCGAACTGTCGGTGCTGTTTCTGGTCATTAGCGCCGGGGTCAGCCTGATCCGCCAGAAGATCCCCGACGAGAAGATCCGGCGGATGCTGGGGGCGAGACATGGCAAGGGCTATCTGCTCTCGGCCCTGCTCGGTGCCGTCACCCCCTTTTGCAGCTGCTCCACCATCCCCATGCTGAGAGGGCTGCTCTCGGCCAAGGCTGGCTTTGGCCCCACTCTCACCTTCCTGTTTATCTCCCCACTGCTGAACCCCATCATCGTCGGCTTGATGTGGGCCACCTTTGGCTGGAAAGTGACCCTGCTCTACGCCGTGATCGCCGCCAGCGTCTCCGTCATGGCGAGCATGCTGCTCGACAGATTGGGGTTCGAGCGCCATGTCATCGACCCCAAAGAGGCCACCCCCTCTTGCGGTAGTGGCTGTGGCCCGGCGACCCGCGCCACAACTCAAGCACATTGCAGTGACAACCAACGCGGCGCCATTCGCGCAATCAAACCCCTCAACGGGGCAGCGTGCTGCCCGGCACCGCAACCAGAGATGGCAGAGCAGTCCACCCTTTCCTGCTGCGGCGATGGCACGGCAACCCTGACCCGTGCGCCACAACTCCCCACCGCCTGGGTCAAAGCTCGCATTGATGCCTGGCAGCAGTTCAAAGCGGTATTGCCCTTCCTGCTGCTTGGGGTGCTTATCGGCTCATTTATTTACGGTTTTATTCCGGCCGAGTGGATCGCCGCCCATGCTGGTGCCGACAACCCGCTGGCCATTCCCTTCAGCGCCATCGTCGGGATCCCGCTCTACATCCGTGCCGAGGCCGTGATCCCGCTGGCGTCGGTACTACTGGGCAAAGGGATGGGAATGGGCGCCGTCATGGCGCTGATCATCGGCAGTGCCGGCGCCAGCCTGACCGAGGTGATCCTGCTCAAATCCATGTTCAGAACCCCGATGATTGCGGCCTTCCTTACCGTGATCCTCGGCATGGCGATACTGATGGGCTACCTGATACAACTGCTGTTTTAAGTCGCCCATCATTAAACAGACAGGGTGTTAAGCCAGCAGAGTGTGAAACCATCAGGCTTCCCATAGACAAACGCCGATCAACTGATCGGCGTTTGTCTATTCCGTACGGCAATCTGCAACCGGCGTTACAGATATTGCCCGACGATGGGGAGCAGATCCTCGACGTCACGGGCGATATGGTCGGGTTGGTGTTCCCAGCGCTCCGGGGTCGCGCGGCTATAGGCGACAGCCACCGATATCACACGGCTCTGCTCGCCAAGCGCCGCTTGCAAATGACGGGCAAACTGCACATCCGCTTCATGGTCACCGATATAGATCAGCGACTGGCACCTGGCTGGGCCGAAGATAGACTCCAGACATTTGAGGCCACCGTAAGGATGGGGTTTTTGCTGCTGTCCGGGCACGTCATCATAGCCGACCACAGCCTTGAACAGGCTGTTCACGCCATGCTGCTCCAGTACGCGGCGAATGTTCTTTTGGGAGTTCTGCGAACAAATTCCGTGGGGAATGGCAGAGAAATGGTCAATCACCGCCTCCAGCCCCGCAAAAAAACGCACCTCGGTCCGGTTCATCTCCTGATGCTTGGCCCACAGACTGCCAGCCAGCACCATCTCGTCCCGCGACAAACCGTAGTAATCCATATAGAGCGCCTGCCAGTTCTTGGCGGCGTGATTTGCATGGTGATACTCCGCTTCGCTGCGCAGATAGCGCGGCAGATGTACTCCGGTCAGATGGGGGGCGACCTCAGCCAGGATCTGCTTGGTGATATCGATATTCTTCGGCACCGAATTGACCAGAGTACCGTCATAATCCCATAAAATCGCATCCAACTTCATTGCGTTACCTGTCTCGCTTCACAGCCATAAGTCACGCCATGTTACTTGGCTTGCCTCCCCTCGCCAAACCGCGCTGTAAAAATGTGAGACCCATCCCGTCCCCACGCAGTAGCACAAGAGTTAATGTGCAACAACACAATAAATGAACATCCTCTGCCATACTCAGACGAAGTATTCCGTTACGCCGAAACCGGAGTCTGATCATGGTAACCAGCTCGCTTCACACCACAGATACCGAGGTTGAATTTGCCGACGATATCCAGTTGGTATCGACGACCGATCTCAAAGGGGACATCACCTACGCCAATCCGGCGTTTTGTCAGGTGGCAGGCTATCGCCTGGAAGAGATGTTGGGGCAGCATCACAATCTGGTGCGCCACCCCGACATGCCCAAGGCAGCGTTTGCCGATCTCTGGGCCCACCTGCAGGCGGGTAAACCATGGCGAGGGATGGTAAAAAACCGCTGCAAAGATGGTCGCTATTATTGGGTTGATGCCTATGTCACCCCGATTTATGAAGATGGCAAGATGGTGGGTTACCAATCCGTCCGCTGCCGCCCCGCCGCAGAGCACAAAGCGCGTGCCAGCCAGATGTACAAAACCCTTAAAGCCCGTGAAACCGGCTCTGCCATTCACGTGGGCCTGCGTCAACTCACGCCGGCCATGATGACCATCCCCCTGCTGCTCGTCAGCGTGATCAGCGCGCTCTGGCTGATCTCACCGCTGCAGGCGCTCTGGGTAATCATACCCCTCTTGGCAACAATCTGGTTCAATCGCCACCCTCTCTTCCTAACGCCGCGATTCTTGCAGCAGCTCGAGCAGGATTACGACAGCATCAGCCGCCTTATCTTCTCGGGGGATGCCCCCCACAGCATCGCCGATTTCCATATCAAACTCGGGCAAGCGAAGATCCGTACCGTACTCGGCCGGGTGGATGACACCACGGCTTCGCTCAATGCCATGGCCAATGACCTGCGCGGCTCCGCCTCGCTGGCCAGCCAGGATATCTCTTCGCAAGACACGCAGATCCAGCAGATTGCCACCGCCGTCACCCAGATGGCCTCGGCCGCCGAGGAGATCAACCGCAATATTCAAGACAGCAACAGCCAGATCGAAGAAGCCCGCAGCCACTGCATCACCACCAGCACCCAGCTTTCGGAAGCAGGAGAAGAGATGTCGGCGCTGGCCACCCAGGCAGAGCAGGCCTTCCAGTCAGCCGTTGAGCTGGCGAGCGAATCCGAGCGGATCGGCACCATCATGAGCGAAATTCGCGGCATTGCAGATCAAACCAACCTGCTGGCGCTTAATGCCTCCATCGAAGCCGCACGGGCAGGCGATCAGGGGCGCGGCTTTGCAGTGGTGGCGGACGAGGTTCGCAGCCTGTCGACCAGAACCCACAAGGCGACAGAGCAGATCCAGAACAGCATTGGCCATATCCAGCAAACCCTGGGGGGATGGAAAGAGATGATGCATCTCAATGTGACCAGAACCAACGCCTGCCTCGCCACTACCCGGGCAAGTACCGGCAACCTGAATCAGGTTGTGGTCGAGATAGACAAGGTCTCTGATTTTTCCAACCAGATCACCGCCGCGGCCACCGAGCAACAAGCGGTCATCGAGGAGATCAGTCGCAATATCAACCAGATATCCTCGCTCTCTCACGATAACAGTCTCAAAATCGATCAAGTGAGTGAAACCAGTGCCAACTTGCAGAGCAAAGCGAGCCAGCTCAAGGACTTAAGCCGGACGTTTGGGTAACATTTATAAAAATATCGAAACTTGCCGATATTACGCCGACATAATGTCGGCGTAATATCATGAATTATCAGCTCAGTTTTTTCTTTTCTCGGTAGGTAATCGTGGAAAAAGAGTCAATATATGAACGACGATAGACACAGAACCACCCATATGCGCCTCAACGCGCTTGGCTTCTTCTACTAATAATTCGTACAACTCCTTTATACCCATCGTTGCCCCTGTCTCTGGGTGTTGCCAGGCACGATCCTTTTTAAGGGTTATTAGCAATGCTCCTGCACGACGAGTTTCTATTGATAAATATTTTGTGACAAGTTGATGTTCAATCGTGTCACGAAGATCACTTGCGGTACGTTTGTCTCCAAGTTTTAGCTCAATCACACTCTCATAATCAGACGCGGTGGATCGAAGCCGAATATCCGTCTCCTTTTCTTCAGCAGTGACCGCTTCCTGGTCTACTCTATAGAGACCATTGGCTGAATACTGTAATGCTCTGGCTATTTCACGCCGCATGATCCGCTCCTGATCAATTCTTGCCCATGCCTCCCTTGGCGAAACATCACTATTCAATAATTCATCCAAATCGGCCAAGCGATCACAAAGCAAGGTGAACATAGCCGCATTCGTTGTCAGTGGTGCTTCACCTTTATCTTCAAGTTCACGACATTGCTGTTCATCCAAGAGTGCCGAATCAATTTCTTTGGCCCATGCTTCCTGAGCCAATGCCAGAACCCGATCTTTAAAATGAGAAAATAGGGGGTCAATGGCCATATCATGTTTAACTTGCCATCCCTCTTCTCCTTGTGACTCCAATAATGCAGTCAGAATTGCATTGCGTGCATATTCGGCATTATCACGCATATCCGGTGTATAGCAGCCTTCATGTTCAGCATCATCCTGACGCCTTATATGTTGGTAAGCCAGGCGGGCTAGCCTGAGCAATAATATAGGTGTGAAATCATTATTTCTTATATTAATGCTATCATGGCGTTCATTAAATAATTTTGTAAACCATTCCACGGGCTTGCTTAAGGGTTCAGGTTCAATATCTCGTAATTTTCCTTCAAGTACATCAACACCCGACTCAGGATTTAAACGTATCAAGGTTGATAACCAGATCAGCATAACCGGCTCTGCCAGCTCTTTACTTACATATTCCTTAGCCATGAAACATAACTTGGCTTGGTGGTCAACATCACCGTGGATTAAAATTAATTCAATCACTCGAGAATAACGAGATATAAAACCTGATGATTGCGGTTCATCATCGATCAGAAGTCCAATTTCACTCAACCATGTAACAAGGCGAGGAACAAAAAGCATAGTCACTGAGTTGGGGGCATGATGGAGGCGTTGCAACAGCATGGAGTGATGAAGTTCATGGGTAGAGGTAGATAGTACCCACTCAAGTTCTTTACCAAAAATATCACTGACAGCAGATGGGTGATACCTCACCAAGTCATTAATCCAGTCCGGTAATTTATTCAGTTCAAGTAATGAATAACGTGCGGCTAGCATTGCCTCCTCCTGAGTCAGCGGGCTCGCCCAGTCAGTATCCTCTGCTTCTGCATAGATTCCGGCCAAGCCGAGTCGCCATATCTCCAGATATGTGCTTCGCTGATCTTCTGGTCTCTCACAAATCAGCGTCGGGCAATGCTCTCGCCAAGAAGCCATAAAAAGCGTACGAAGCCGGTCGGTGACTATGCCTCCAAAATGAGATTCAAGGAAGGGACGGTTCCAACCAGATAAATTATTATCATCAGCGGTTATTATCATTACCCTGAATAAGTCCCACACCATATTTTTATAATGGTCATCTGAGAATACATTATCAGTATATTCTGAGATCTCACGATGCAACATCATCCAACTGGCTCGTATCTCTGCTGCATCCATCTCTTGCTGTTTACGCAGTTCCGCATCTTGGCGCTGTAACTCTTCACAGGCTTTATCATGCTCGGAGGGCTTTATTGCTTCATCAAGTAATGAGAGCAAATCTGGTTGGTCTGCAACTAACTCTCGCAAATCTGATAATGGGATTCGCAATCGATAGATCGCAATATGCATGAGTATCTGATGCTCAAAAGATGGCTTATTTTTATCTTGAAGGTCATTGACTACCCAAGCCTGATCCAGCTGTACCGTGAGCTTAATAAGCGAATCATAAGGAATGATTTCAACCACACGTTTCCATATATCATCGATTGGACATAAAGATTGCACCAAGGCATCTATTGCCCAAAAAACCTGCTTTCTATTTTTGCTATCAAGTTCATTTATTCGCTGTGACAACTCATTATGAATTTTGTCATCATCGTATTCATGTTGACGCAGACGCAATGCAAGTACGCAAGCATGAATCCATTGTTCGGAACACTGGTGGTCGAGTCCGCGAATACAAACAGCAGCTAATGTACTGCTCAGGTACTGGCGAGGAGACACCATATGTGGCCATTGCTCTTGCCGCCATTGCAACCCATCCGAGATGAGGGTTACTAATTTGTCCCGCAGCTCCTCCAGTTGTGACATGACTAGTGGTGCATTTTTGATTAGCGATGGCAGTCGCCAACTCAAGTTGCTAACTGACCGTTTTTTCCATTGCAGCCAGCCTAATGCCTGGCAGAGCTGCGCCACAGAAAGATGACTTGGAAACAGATCCAAAATCGCTTCACGCACTATTTTGTCAGGCCAGTCAGGATGTTGAGAAACCATAAGTGCAGCTAATTCACCCAATCTTGGAGCGTTCAGCGCTTTCAGTGCATGAATTGCATAAATACGTTCCACCTCAACAAGCACTGAATCCGTGGCAACTGAATATACAAGGTCAGAACAGCCACAAATCACTCCTCGCTCAATGAGCTCCAGCAAAACACACCGTACTTCATGATTATCGATACCTTGCTGCCACAGCAGATTAATCTCATCAGCCAACTCAGGAGTCGCAAAGCGTTTAATTTGGATAGATGGAGTGTGTAAACCTCGCCAACCTCCTTTTCCATAACGCTGAACATATGCACCAAGAGCTTGTTTACGCTGAGCAAGAGTCAATGATGCAGGATCACCTTCATCCAGTAGCAGCGTCGGCTCATGATCACGAATTGCTTGAAAAATATCGTCATTCAATGCTGCCAACCAGCCCGCTATCGCCCGTTTGGAAGGAAGGACTATGGTATTACCCTTGGTCTCAATAAAGAGCAGCCGCTTGAGGGCACGAAGCGACATACCTTTATCCCTCATCTCCTGCAATCTTTTTGCGGCAAGAAATTCTGATACTGACCGATGGTGAAAACGAACTCGCCCATAGGAGGCAAACCCAAACAGGGGGCGCTCCAATAACGTTTGTCGTTCCTCTTGTGTCCAGTCTGACAGGATTATCGACGGATCAAGCGCAACCTCACCCTGTTGATCATTATCCGATTTGGCACTGTGTCTGATTGTCAAACGACGGGTCAGCCACATGGCCAGCGCCAGCCTGCTCGCCCCCGCAATAGCTTTATCTATCGAAAGTTCAGCAAGCTCATGCCTATCTTCTCTATTTCGGGGCTTAAGTTTGATACGAATACTGGCTTCGACTTGCTGGCGATGGGTTCGAAGCTGAAGTCCCGCCCGCCAATCAGCACATAGCTCAATAAGATCTTGAGGACGCCTAGCAAACTCAAAGGCATTCTTCCTCTCAATGTCACTAAGCAATTCGGCTGTATTTTTGACACCTTTCTGCTCGGCAAACTCGACAATCTGGGTATTAGAGAGCGGCATCAGAGCAAC
Organism: Aeromonas sp. s13; assembly: GCF_040907905.1. Lineage (NCBI taxonomy): Bacteria > Pseudomonadati > Pseudomonadota > Gammaproteobacteria > Aeromonadales > Aeromonadaceae > Aeromonas > Aeromonas sp. s13. The sequence goes on from NZ_JBFOCS010000072.1 coordinate 38,503, forward strand.
GGTGCGCCACTCTGGAATGGGATCTTCATTCGATTGGCCAGAGGAGATGGGTATATGCTCGCCCAATGCCATGCTGGCAAATTCTCTTTCCTTTTTTTCAGTCGACTGGAGTTTAATCTGTGGTGGTATCGGCAGTTTGCTGCGAACAAGTTGCGCATCAAAAGGGATCGGGCGGGTCGTTATTACCACTCTCACTCTTCCTAAATGACCTTGAACACCTTTTACAAAGCGATCCAGTGCTTGTCGGAAGGAACCCCTGGTCAACTGCAGTTCGTCATAGGAATCCAGAAAAAAGGTGGCAACTTCAGCCTGCGAGGCAAGCCATAGATCAAAACGCGTTTCCTCCTCATAACCCAGCAGATCCCGCAAATGGGTGGATGCCAGACTGGCCAACTCAACAAAGAATGCGGCTTCGCCCTTTGCAGCCAAAAGACGGGCCTGCTCGCGACACTCATGGGTCTTGCCTGACCCCGCCTCGGAAATAAGCAGGATACGTTTCGAGCGTAACAACGCTTCCCATGTGAGACCGTCAGACCAACCTAGCTGAGTCAGAAAAGACTGCTTATCAGCATCAAATATTTGTTGTTCATCAATATCTTTGAAAGTGCGTTCGATCATGACTACTCGCTGAGTGCTGCTAGATGGATGACAGTGATAACCAGAGAAAAGAACTTCAAATTGCCACTGGCGGTACCAAGCGTATCTTACGAAAGATGTGGGCAATAAATCTCGAACAACCGATAGCTAAATCAATAACCTATTGATTTAAAGCAAAAACGTAAGCAATGAGTTATTTACATGAAAAAAGGCCACCCGTCTGGGTGGCCCTGTTGTTTATACGGCTTAACTGTTGCACCTAAACGCCACTTACTTGGCGTAATCCTCGGTCGGGATGCAGGAGCAGAACAGGTTGCGATCGCCGTAGACGTCGTCGATGCGGTTCACAGATGGCCACAGCTTGCTGGCGCGCACGGCGTCGGACGGGAAGACCGCCTCGGCGCGGCTGTAGCCACGGGACCACTCTGCATCCATCACGTCATCCTGAGTGTGCGGCGCATGGACCAGCGGGTTGTCGGTGAGGCTCCACTGCCCCTCCTGCACCTTGGCAATCTCGGCGCGAATGGAAGTCATCGCCTCGACGAAGCGATCCAGTTCGCGCTTGGATTCCGACTCGGTCGGTTCGACCATCAGGGTACCCGCCACCGGGAAGCTCATGGTCGGCGCGTGGAAGCCGTAGTCCATCAGCCGCTTGGCCACGTCCATCTCGCTGATACCGGAAGCCTCCTTGAGCGGACGGATATCCAGGATGCACTCGTGGGCCACCCGACCGTTGCGGCCAGAGTAGAGCACTGGGAAGGACTCACCCAGCTTCTTGGCCAGATAGTTGGCGTTGAGGATGGCGACCTGAGTGGATTTCTTCAGCCCCTCGTCACCCAGCATGGCGATATACATCCAGCTGATGGGCAGGATGCTGGCCGAGCCGAACGGTGCCGCCGACACGGCGCCATTGTCACGGCTCTCCTTGTCGGTCTTGACCACGGCGTGACCAGCCACGAACGGTGCCAGATGTTTCTTCACACCGATGGGGCCCATGCCCGGGCCGCCACCGCCGTGAGGAATGGCAAAGGTCTTGTGCAGGTTGAGGTGAGAGACGTCCGCCCCGATAAAGCCCGGCGCCGTCAACCCGACTTGCGCGTTCATATTGGCGCCGTCCAGATAGACCTGGCCACCGTGCTGGTGAACGATGTCGCACACCTCCTTGATGGTCTCCTCGTACACCCCGTGGGTGGAGGGGTAGGTCACCATCAGACAGGAGAGTTGATCCCCCGCCTCGGCCGCCTTGGCGCGCAGGTCGTCGAGATCCACGTTGCCGGACTTGTCACAGGCGGTGACGATCACCTTGAGCCCCGCCATCTGAGCAGAGGCCGGGTTGGTGCCGTGGGCAGAAGCTGGGATCAGGCAGATGTCGCGATGCCCCTCACCGCGGGATTCGTGGTACTTCTTGATGGCGAGCAGACCTGCGTATTCGCCCTGGGCACCGGAGTTGGGCTGCATGCAGACCGCATCGTAACCAGTCACCTTCACCAGCCAGTTTTCGAGGTCGGCCAGCAGCAGCTGATAGCCCTTGGCCTGCGCCAGCGGCGCGAACGGGTGCAACTTGCCGAACTCGGGCCAGGTCACCGGGATCATCTCAGCGGTAGCGTTGAGCTTCATGGTGCAGGAGCCAAGCGAAATCATGGCGTAGTTGAGCGCCAGATCCTTGGCTTCGAGACGGTGGATATAACGCAGCATCTCGGTCTCGGAGTGGTACTTGTTGAACACCTCGTGGGTCAGCACGGCGTCGGTGCGCAGCAGATCCTGCGGGATGGCATGATGGGTCTGAGCCGCCTTGTCGAGGGCCTCGATATCCAGTCCATGACTTTGGCCGAGGAAGAGATCGAACAGCTCGGCCACATCAGCGCGGGTGGTGGTTTCAGACAGCGACACCCCTACCGCACCATCTAGGTCTGCACGCAGGTTGATGCCGAGCCCCTCGGCCTTGGCGATCAGCGCGGCCTTGTCAGCAGTCTGCACGGTCAGGGTATCGAACCAGCTGGCATGCTTGAGGGCCACACCCTTGGCCTTGAGGCCGAGCGCCAGAATGGTGGTGAGACGGTGCACGCGGGAGGCGATGGTTTTCAGCCCTACCGGGCCGTGGTAGACGGCGTAGAAGCTCGCCATATTGGCCAGCAGCACCTGTGCGGTACAGATATTGGAGTTGGCCTTCTCGCGGCGGATATGCTGCTCGCGGGTCTGCATCGCCATGCGCAGCGCGGCCTTGCCACGGGCATCCTTGGAAACGCCGATAATGCGGCCCGGCATGGAGCGCTTGTAGGCATCGCGGGTAGCGAAGAAGGCGGCGTGGGGGCCACCGTAACCCATGGGCACGCCAAAGCGCTGGGCGGAGCCCAACACCACATCGGCGCCCAGCTCGCCCGGGGATTTGAGCAGCAGCAGGGAGAGCAGATCGGCGCTGACGCAGGCCAGCCCTTTCTGGGCCTGTACCGCGGCAATCAGGGCGCGCAGATCTTTCACCTCACCTGTGGTGGTGGGGTACTGGAACAGGGCCCCGAACACCTCTTCGCTCACTGCATCGCTCGCGGCGCCAACCGCCACGTCAAAACCAAAGTGAACCGCACGCTCCTTGACCACGTCGATCACCTGCGGGTGCACATCATCGGCCACGAAGAAGAGGTTGGACTTGGACTTGGCCATCCGCTTGGCCAGCGCCATCGCCTCGGCGGCGGCGGTCGCTTCATCCAGCAGGGAGGCACTCGCCAGATCCATGCCGGTCAGATCCAGCGTCAGCTGCTGGAAGTTGAGCAGGGCTTCGAGGCGGCCCTGTGCCAGCTCGGGCTGATAGGGGGTGTAGGCGGTATACCAACCCGGATTTTCCAGCACATTGCGCAAAATGACATGGGGCACATGGGTATCGTGATAACCCATGCCGATATAGCTCTTGGCAATCTTGTTCTGAGCGGCATAGCCCTTGAGCTTGGCCAGCGCCTCCACTTCGGTCATGCCGGCACCGATGCCGAGCGGGCCCGGCAGGCGAATGGCGGCAGGCACGGTCTGGGCAATCAGATCGTCCAGGCTTTCGGCCCCGACGGTCGCCAGCAGCTGGCGCAGCTCTTCCTCGCCAGGGCCGATATGGCGGCGGACAAAATCAGTTTTTTGCTCGAGTTCAAACAGTGACTGGGTCATTTCCCTATTTCCTGATAAATAAGTCCTGGCATGACATCCTGATAACCAAGACCTGATGTTCCAGATCGTCGGCTGATACCGACTCCACTCATGTTCTGGGTCCCGCAGAGAGGGTGCGGCACCGGATGCTGCGGCAGCATCAAGAGGGGATCGCCTTGTTGCGAACCGGCCTGTTTGCCCCCTAGGCACCTAGGCTGGCAAACGGCAAGCGCGGGCGACTTCACCCTTCCACCGGCCGATGCTTGCCCGGCTGGCGGTCATACAAAGGGGCCCTGCTGTGTTGGCAGGGCCCGGGGGCATTACTCTTCGTCCACCACGTTCTGGTAGCCTTCGGCATCCAGCAGGTTGGCCAGCTCGCTCTCGTCATCGAGCTTGATGCGGAACAGCCAGCCAGCGCTGTAGGGGTCGGAGTTGACCAGCTCGGGGCTCCCTTCCAGCTCTTCGTTGACGGCGATGATCTCGCCGCTCACCGGGCTGTAGATGTCGGAGGCCGCCTTGACCGACTCGGCCACGGCGCAGTCGTCACCGGCACTGACCTGCTTGCCCACTTCCGGCAGCTCGACAAACACCATGTCACCCAGCAGCTCCTGGGCGTGCTCGGTGATACCGACCACGGCCTCGCCGTTGGCTTCAACACGGATCCACTCGTGGGAAGTGGCATATTTCAGTTCGCTCGGGATATGGCTCATTTGTGCTTCCTTTGATCTTTGAGTCGCGTTTAAAAACGAATATGAAAAGGGATGGGGGAGGCACTGCCCTCCCCCAAGACGATGTTAAACCAGCTTCTGGCCGTTACGGACGAAAGCGGGCTTGGTGACCTTCACGGTGACCAGCTTCTTGCGGATCTCCACCTCGGCCAGTTCACCGATATCACGGGGCACCCGTGCCAGGGCAATACTGTAGCCCAGGGTGGGGGAGAAAGAGCCGGAGGTGATCACACCTTCCCGCTTCTCACCGTTTGCCGCAGTGAAGGTAACGGGCATACCGGCACGCAGCACCCCTTTCTCTTCCATCACCAGACCCACCAGCTTGGGCTGGTTGCCCGCCGCTTTCTGCGCTTCCAGCACGTCGCGGCCGATAAAGTTGCGATCGCTCGGCTCCCAGGCGATGGTCCAGGCCATGTTGGCGGCCAGCGGAGAGACTGACTCGTCCATATCCTGACCATAGAGGTTCATCCCCGCTTCGAGGCGCAGGGTATCGCGGGCTCCGAGGCCGCACGGGGCGACGCCGTTATCCAGCAGCGCTTGCCACAGCTCGCAGGCTTTCTCTTGCGGCACTACGATTTCATAACCATCTTCGCCGGTGTAGCCGGTAGTGGCGATAAAGAGATCGCCAGCCTGCACGCCGAAGAAGGGTTTCATCCCCACCACAGCAGTGCGCTGGGCGGCACTCAGCACAGCAGCAGCCTTGACCTTGGCGTTGGGGCCCTGCACCGCAATCATCGCAAGCTCGGGACGCTCGGTCACTGTGATGTCGAAATCGATGGCGTGATGGCGGATCCATGCCAGATCCTTCTCGCGGGTAGCGGAGTTGACCACCAGCCGGTAGAAGGTATCGGTTAGGTAATAGGTGATGAGGTCATCAATCACGCCGCCTTCCGGATTGAGCATGCCACTGTAGAGGGCCTTGCCGGGGGCAGTAAGTTTGGCCACGTCATTGGCCAGCAGGTGTTGCAGAAAGGCTTTGACCCGTTCGCCGGTCAAATCGACGATGGTCATGTGGGAGACATCGAACATACCGGCATCGCTGCGCACCGCGTGGTGCTCTTCCAGCTGGGAGCCGTAGTTGATGGGCATTTCCCAACCGTGGAAGTCCACCATCTTGGCGCCGGCTTCCAGGTGTTTGGGATGCAGTACTGTAGTCTGGATCATCGCATTCTTTCCTTAGCAAAAAGCCTTTTCGCTTTGGCGACCACCCTTGCGACCCGCGCCACCGCTCTGACTGCACTACGTACAGCAAAAAGCGAC
>NZ_JBFOCS010000072.1:44528-119483 GCF_040907905.1 Aeromonas sp. s13
CAAAAAGCGACCGGATCCAAAAGTGTGTGCTCGTTCCTGCCCTTGCCAGGCAAGAGGGATTCCTTGAACGGAGCGGATTATATGACAAGCAGGCGAGCGTGCCGCTCAAAAAAAACTAATCCCCTCCCGTAAAACTGACTCCAGACACTAAGATAAATGCAGTGATAAAAACAGCCATAAGCCGACTCAGGCGAGATTAAATTTTGATTTTTACCGTTTCGTCACAATTTGCAGAAAAACGTTTCGCTCCAGAGCAAAATTAAAGGCTGACACCCAAAACGGGTCGTCAGCCTTGTCGGATTACTTTTGTTGTCAAAAACGGCGAGTAATATTAGTTTTTTTCACCCTTGGCCTGCATGGCACTGCCTTTGGTCGCAGCAACAGTCCAGTCAGGACGGGCCAATGCGGGCAACTCTCCCTCCAGCCCCATGGCGGCGCGGATCACCCCCTCCTTGAAGGGCGTCAGCAGATTGGCCGCGCGCAATCCCACGCCCCGCACCAGTTTCTTGAGCGGGTTGGCCCCGCTGAACAACCGCTTGAGCCCTTCCATCGCCGCCAGCATGCGAGCCGCCTCGCTCTTGCGCCAGCGCTCGTAACTGCGCAGGTTGGCGAGCAGGCCGATATCCTCGCCCGCGGCATGATTTTGCAAGATCTGCTCCGCCAGCGCGGCAGCATCCAGCAGGCCAAGGTTGACCCCCTGCCCCGCCAGCGGGTGGATGGTGTGGGCAGCATCTCCCACCAGCACCAACCGCTCGCGAGCAAAATCGCGGGCATAGCGGGCGGTAAGAGGAATCGCGCTGCGCGCCCCCTCCACCTTGCACAGACCGAGCCGAGCGTCGAAGGCGGCAGTGAGCTGGCGGTTGAACTGCTCGTCATCGCAGGCGCAGAGCGCCTCGGCGCGGGCCGCAGGCAGCGACCAGACGATGGAGCAGAGGTTCTCCTGCCACAGCGGCAAAAAGGCGAGCGGGCCATCCGGGGTGAAGATCTGGCGTGCCACCGCCTCATGGGGTTCGGCGCAGCGCACCGTCGCCACCAGCGCGTGGTGGCCATAATCCCAGCTGGTAAGCGGGATATCAGCCTGACGGCGCACCCAGGAGTGGGCGCCATCGGCAGCCACCACCAGTTTGGCCGAGATGGCCTGACCATCTTCAAGAAGCAGCAGGGCGCCCGCCGGGCCGCTCTGCAGGCTCTTGGCTCTGGCGGGGGTCAGCAACTGGATATTGCTGGCACCTTCAATTGCCTCAAGCAGCGCCAGCTGGATCACCCGATTCTCGACGATGTGGCCGAGGTTGGCCTGACGCAGGCTGGCGGCATCGAAGTCGATATGGCCAAAACTGTCCTGCTCCCACACCGCCATCTTGTCGTAGGCCTGCAGGCGGCGCGCTTCAATGCCGTCCCAGGCGCCGACATGGCGCAGGATCTGCTGGCTGGCCAGACTCAGGGCGCTGACCCGGTTATCGGCCACCTCCCCCAGCTGCGGGTCGGGCAGTTGTCCCTCCACCACCAGCACCTTGAGGGCGCTATGTTTCAGGGCCGCAGCGAGCCCCAGCCCCACCATGCCGCCACCGACAATCACCACATCCACATTTTGCATCTGCATCATCTCATCCTTTCAGGGCTGACCGGCTGGCCAGCGAGGGGACGCCCGCAGGCATCACCTCTTTATTCAATAGGTTTTGATCAACGAATGGCGGTCACCATCTTCCGGTCAACAGGTTCCACTCAACAAGTGCTGGCTAGTTGCCGCACACATCAGCGACAAAGCCCAGGGTGCGCGAGGCAAGCGGCGCCTTGAGGCACGGGAATCGCCCCATCAGGGTGAGCGCCAGATTGCGCCCAGCCACCAGCGGATCGTGACCATTGGAGAAGAGCTGGGCCAGCGAAGAGGTAAGCCAGACGGTCTGCTCCTGATCGCGCTGACGCTGCTGCCAGTAGCCACTCAGTACCTTGAAGCTGCCGATATCCTCCCCCTCTGCCAACGCCTTGGCTACGGCGCCGGTAAGCAGGTCGAGATCCCGCATCCCGAGGTTGAAGCCCTGTCCGGCAATCGGGTGCAGGGCGTGGGCGGCATTACCGACCAGCACGGTGCGCTGGGCCAGCGGGTAGTCGCAGGCGGTCAGAATGAGCGGATAGACGTTACGCACGCCGCATCGCTCGAAGCGACCAAGCCGCCAGCCAAAGGCCTGCTGCAGACGGGCAAGAAACGCCGCCTCATCGAGGGCCATCAGCTCATCCACCTCATGCTGCCCGACGCTCCATACCAGAGAGGAGAGCCCATCCTGCATCGGCAGCAGGGCCAGCGGCCCCCCTTCGGTAAAGCGCTCGAAGGCGCGTCCCTCAGGGTCTTGCGCCGTTTTGACCGTGGCGATGATGGCGTGCTGCTCAAAGTCGTGGCGGGTCACCGGCAACTTGAAGTGCTGACGCACAAAGGAGTTGCCGCCGTCTGCCGCCACCAGCAGGCGGGTCTCAATCTGTTCACCGCTCTCGAGGGTGAGGGTCACCTTCTCCTCATCGGGCGCAATCTCGCTCACCCGAGCCGGACAGCAGACCCGGATATTGGGAGAGGCCGCCATCGCCCGTTGCAGCTCATGACCGGCAGCTGCAAGCTCGATCACCTGGCCCAGCGCGGGCAGACCGTATTCGGCAGCCGACAGGCGAGCCTGACCGAAGTGGCCCCGATCCGAGACATGAATCTGGGTAATGGGGGCGCAATGGGGGGCAAACAGCGGCCAGAGTCCGCGTCGCAACAGCGCATCACAGGTACCGGCCGAGAGCGCAATGGCTCGGGCGTCGAACCCTGAATGGGTGTGCTGTTCGGGGACGCTTGCCTCCAGCAGCAGGATCTCGAGGGGGGAGCCATCGGACCGAAGCAGGGCTGCCAGCGAGAGGGCCAGCACGGCACCGCTCATTCCACCGCCGACCAGGGTGACATCGACCTGTCGCACATCAGATTGAGACATAAGCAGAGAGGAAGAAGTGAAAAAGGTGGCCTCATGCTATCACAAAGCCGCTGGCCGAATGCGAGGTCACCGGCAAAAAACAGGTTATGCCTCACAGGGTTAGCCACCACAAGGGAATAAAAAAGAGCGCCATCAGGCGCTCTTGCAGATTCAGTAAGGGTCGCGTTGACCCGCACCTCAATGAAGGGTCGGCGGCGCGCTCGGGGTATCGGGGCGCTTGCCAAACTCTTCGAAGGCCATCATGACCCCCAGTTTGACGTGTTCGTAGAGCACCAGGAAGGAGGCTTCGTTCTCGTCATCTTCCTGATCGAACTCGGCGGAGACCTGAGTGATACTGGCGATATCCTGGATCATCTCCTGCAACTCTTCCGACGCACGCGACAACTCCTGCTGCACCACGCCGAAACCGGCCAGAAATGCCTGTGACCAGTCCACCAGCGAATCGATGCGCTCGTCGAGGGGAGCATCATCGCTTGGCAGCAGCAGCTCGACCCCCTTCTGGGCCATCAGGCTCTCGACTACATTGTGATAAAGATCGGTCATCACCTGGCGCACCGGGGCCGGCAGGCCGAAACCGTCGTTCACCAGATCGTTGAAATGGGGCACCCAACTCTTGTCGTCCAGTGCCACACCGCCGCACACCAGACCGCAGATCACACCATGGGCCTCTACTGCGCTGGCCATCAGCTCATGTTGTTCCATGATGTCGGCCACTGCCGCATATTTAAGGGGGTTCGTTTTGCTCATCGAGGATCCGCTCAAAGTTCAGTCAAATTTGCAGAATTAATGGTCAGGATCCTAGCATTCTCCCTCTTCCAGAGCCAGCAAGGCCTTGAAACTTATGCATCTGCGCTATATAGTCCCGCCCAGTTGTCCACGTGGATAAAGGCGGAAATCAGCTCCGCCGTATTGAGGAAGGCATGAGCACAGAGGCCGTAGAAATCGTCATTTTGGGACGTCCCTACAAGGTATCCTGTCCCCTGGGACAGCAGGATGCCCTGCGCCAGGCCGCCGAGCAGCTGACCGACAAGTTGATCGACCTGCGTCAACGCTCCAAAGTCTCCAGCAACGAGCAATTGGCTATCATGGCGGCGCTCAATTTCTGTCATGAGCTCTGCCTTGAAAAAGAGAAGAACCACCAATACTCTGAGACCATGGACAAGCGGATCAAGATGCTGCAGCGCACCATCGAAGCGGCCCTGATCGAGCACGGACAATATGGTGATTCCAGCGAAGAGGGGCAACAGCCCTAATCGCAAACCGTTTTAAAATTCCCTGGGATGTTTGTCAGCCGGTTCAAGTCCCCGAGCCGATATTCATACCAAACAGGGGATCTGCCTTCTGGCTATTGCGCATGCTCGGCACGACCGAGAAGCCTGCGGTCAGATCCGATCCCCGCCTTGAACCGACGGTTCAAGGGCCCAAACCGGCAACGGCATCTCGGGGTACCAACAGCAAAAGCCCGTCACCAGCGTGACGGGCTTTTTCTTTGCCTGATGATCAACGCCCCCTACCCCTTTCAGAGCTGAAAAAATGCCCCGGATGAAAAGCTCACCCGGGGCATCACCGCATTCACAGTGCATGCTGTGTTAGCGCAGCCAGTCGCGTTAGCGCGTCTATTTGACCAGCAACAAATTCTCCTGCTGGCGGGAGGCGGTCACCAGCACCGGGATGGACTTGGAGGTCGGGGTAAACGAGCCCGCCCCTATGCTGTCGATGGGCACCAGCGGGTTGGTCTCCGGATAGTAGGCTGCGATGTTGCCGCGCGGGATCTCGTAGATCACCACCACAAAACCGGTCACGCTGCGCTCGCGCCCGTCGTTGCAGATGGCAGCCATGTCAACCCTGTCCCCTTCGGCAAAGCCAAGCTGGCGGGCATCCGCCTCGTTCATGAACACCACATTGCGCTGGCCCTTGATGCCGCGATAACGGTCATCCATGCCATAGATGGTGGTGTTGTACTGATCGTGGGAGCGCAGGCTCTGCAGCAGCAGCACCGGCTGATCGCTCATCTGCTCGGCATGGCGGGTACACTCCGGCAACACAGAGTGCGGCAGGGTGCTGGCACGAAACTCGGCCTGGCCGCTGGCGGTGTTCCACACCAGCTTGGCGGCGGAGTTATCCAGATGAAAACCGCACGGCTGCTGGATGCGGGCATTGAAATCGGCAAAACCGGCGATGGTCTGTTCGATAAGATCACGGATACGAGCATAATCATCGCGCAGGGCCAGCCAGTCGACCCGCTCGCCGCCCACGGTGGCATGAGCCATCCGCGCCACTATGTCGGTCTCGGAGAGGCAGAGGGGCGATACCGGCTCGGCTGCGCCGGTCGAGGCGTGCACCATGCTGAAGGTGTCCTCCACCGTGATCTTCTGGTTGCCGCTGTGCTGGATATCGAGCTCGGTGCGACCGAGGCAGGGCAGGATCAGCGCCGCCTTACCCACCTGCAGATGGCTGCGGTTGAGCTTGGTGCTGATCTGCACGTTGAGCTCGGCCTTTTTCATCGCCCCGTAGGTGAAGTCGGTGTCGGGCGCCGCTGCCGCCAGGTTGCCACCCAGGCAGATGAGCACCTTGCTCTTGCCCTCGTCCAGCGCCTTGAGCGCCTCGTAAACGTTGTGACCTGCGGCCCGTGGCAGGCTCACCTGCAAGTGACGCTCGAGCCGGTCGATAAAGGCGGCGGTGGGCTTTTCGTTGATCCCCATGGTGCGGTTGCCCTGCACGTTGCTGTGGCCCCGTACCGGACAGAGCCCCGCCCCCGGCTTGCCAATCTGGCCGCGTATCAGGTGCAGGTTGACGATTTCGCGGATGGTATCGACCGAATGCAGATGCTGGGTCACCCCCATGGCCCAGCAGCTTATGATGCGCTGGCTGGCGGCAAAGACCCGGGCGGCCTGCACGATCTCGGCGCGACTCAGGCCGGACTGCTGCTCGATCGCCGCCCAGTCGGTGGCACGCACCTGCGCCTCATACTCGTCAAAATGGCGGGTGTGGCGAGCGATGAAGTCGCGATCCACCACCTCTGGCGCCTCTTCCAGGATGTACTTGGCCATGCCACGCATGGCGGCCATGTCGCCACCCAGTTTCGGCGTCAGGTACTGGTGGCTGATGGTGGTGGCCGCCGGGGTCAGCAGCTCGAGCGGGCTCTGCGGGCTGGCGAAGCGCTCCAGCGCCACCTCTTTCAAGTTGTTGAAGCTGACGATCTTGCAGCCGCCACGCGCCGCCTGGCGCAGGGCATTCATCATGCGCGGATGGTTGGTACCCGGATTCTGGCCATAGACGAACACCGCATCGGCCTGGTCGAAGTCATCCAGCACCACAGTCCCCTTGCCGATGCCGACCGACTGGATCAGCGCCACCCCGCTCGCCTCATGGCACATGTTGGAGCAGTCGGGGAAGTTGTTGGTACCAAACAGGCGGCCAAACAGCTGATAAAGATAAGAGGCCTCGTTGCTGGCACGCCCCGAGGTGTAGAACTCCACCTCGTCCGGGCTGGCAAGCCCCTTGAGGGTGTCGGCAATCAGGGCGAAGGCATCGTCCCAGCTTACCGGCTCGTAGTGATCGGTCGCAGGGTTGTAGCGCATCGGCTCGGTCAGCCGCCCCTGATACTCGAGCCAGTAGTCGCTCTGGGTCGCCAGCTGGCGCACCGAGTGGGCCGCGAAAAACTCGGCCCCCACCGTCTTGCCGGTGGATTCCCAGGCCACCGCCTTGGCGCCGTTCTCGCAGAACTGGAAAGTGCCGTGGTCGTTGTCACCCCAGGCACACCCCGGGCAGTCGAAGCCGTCGGTCTGGTTGACCCGCAGCAGGTTCTTGATGTTCTGACGGGTTTTCTGGCTGCGCAGCACCTGTTTCATGGTGGATTGCAGGGACGAAAAACCGCCGGCTTTGGCGGGCTTTTCAATATGACTCATGGCACTCTCCGATGGGATCCGCCGGGCGATAGCTGGAGTAGCTGACCGGGGCATCAAACTTGGGAATATGAACGACGTTGAGGTTGTATTTGAGGGCCAGCCTGACCGCCAGCTGGCTGGGCGATGCCAGACAGATGAGGTGACGGGCACCGAAACGGGCGGCTTTTTGCACCAGCTCGCTGCCGCAGCGGCTGGTCACCACCAGGGTGTCGCACGCACTGTGCCGGCGCAACAGCAGGCCGATCAGCTTGTCGAGGGCATTGTGGCGCCCGATATCTTCCCGGCAATGCAGGATCCGGCCCTCTGCATCCAGCGCCAGCGCCGCATGCAGGGCGCCGTGTTGCTGCCCCTTGAGCTGCCACTGGGCGATCTGCGCACGCAGCCCCGCCAGCAAGGCCCCATCCAGCGGCGGCGTCAGCGGCAGCACCGACAGTGCGGGCAGCGCCTGCTCTACCGCCGTCACGCCGCAGATGCCGCAACCGGTCGCCCCGGTCAGCCGGCGCTTGTGCCGGGCCAGGGCGGCCAGGGAGCGGTTGGCGATGGTGATGTCCAGCACCATCCCCTGCTCGGCTGGCGCGCTCTGGATGTCATGGACCTCGTGGTTGTGCCGGATGATCCCCTCGCCAAACAGAAAGCCGACGGCAAAGTCGTCGAGATCGTCCGGGGTCGCCATCATCACCGCATGGTTGATGCCATTGATGTTGATGGCGACGGCCACCTCTTCCACCAGATGATCCAGTGCGGGCGAGGCAGGCAAATTGACGGGTATCTCGACGGGCGTGTAGGCAGGCATGCAGGTTGGCCTAAAAATGCAAACTGCATTCAAGTTTAGAGAGGCGGCAGACGCAAAACCAATGAAATAAATCTATATGGCAATAGAGTTGTTCTATTGACGACGATTTTTCAATTGATTAATTTTTAAATCCATCCTCCCCTCACCTCCCGCATGATCATGAACATCAAGCAGTTGCACTATTTCCACGAGCTGGCCAAACACCAGCATTTTGCCAAGGCGGCCAAGGCCTGCCACATCACCCAGCCGACCCTCTCGGCCAGCATCACGGCGCTGGAGAAGAACCTCGGCACCGATCTGGTGGTGCGTACCAGCCAGTTCGTCGCCCTCACCGAAGCGGGCGAGCTGGTGCGCCAGTATGCCGAGCGGATGCTGCTGGAGCAGGAGGCGCTCAAGCAGGAGCTGGCGCTGTTTCATGGCGAGCTCTCCGGCACCCTGCGCATCGGCATAGTGCCCCAGTCCAATGTCGACATCATGCCGCTCATCGCCCGCTGCAAGCAGCGCTACCCCGACATCGTCATTCGCCTGTCGGTGCTCAGCAACGAAGCCCTGCTGTCACAGCTGGAGCTGCACCAGTGCGACATCGGGCTGGGGTTTGACGAGCCGCTCACCGGCGCCGCCAGACAGACTTTTCACCTCTATCCCCAGGGGCACAACCAGATGGCGGTGCTGATGAACCGCGACGAGGCGGATCAGCGCCTCCCCGGCGACGAGCTGACCCTGACCGCACTGCAGCAGCAGCCGCTGGTACTGCCCAGCCGCACCATGCAGTTTCGCAAGTACCTGGACCGCGCCGCCGAGCGGGCCGGCATCCGGCTTGACGTGGTACTGGAAACCGACTCCCTGTTTCACCTGGTGAGTGCCGTGCGCCACCGGCTGGGTTGGGCCATCGTCAGTGCCGGCCTCGCCCGATCCGCCAGCAAGCTCTCGGATCTGGTCTGCCTGCCGCTGGCGCCGCAACGCGACATCGGCCACACCGCCTTCATCACCCGCCAGCACAGCGTCACCCCCGCCATGCGCGCCTTTCTTGAGCTGGTGGCAGAAGGTGAACCGGCAAACGCGCCTTGACGCAGGCCGAGCGGTAAACCTCATCCGGTTCTGGCAAAGAAAAAGCCCGCCAGAAGGCGGGCTTTCAAAGAGCAAGCGCGGGCATCAAATCGCCATCTGCTCGTGCGGCGAGCCGTGGTGGCGCAGCCAGACAAAACTCAGCGCCACGATCAGCACCATCAGGGTCATGATGGCCCCCAGAGTCACCTGACCGGTCATCGGGAAACCAGCCGCCAGCAGGGTCACCACGCCCGCCCCCAGATTCTGCATCCCGCCGAGAATGGCACCCGCGGTGCCGGCCTGACCCGGGAAGGGCTCGATGGCACAGGAGGTGGCGGTCGGGTAGAGAATGCCGCTACCGATGAAGTAGACGGCCGCACCACCGACCAGCGAGGCGGCACTCACCACCCCGAACAGCCCCGGTACCAGAATGATGAGGGAGCCGAGCGCCAGAAAGGCGATGCCAAGACGCATCAGTTTGCCCTGAGTCAAACGGAAGCTCAGCTTGGCAGAGAGCCAAGCCCCGAACAGATAGCCGGGCAGCGGCAGCACGAACAGCACGCTCACGGTACGGGCGCTCAGTTTCAGCACATCGCCGAGCAGCACACCAGCCGCCGCTTCAAATACTGCGAGTCCCGCAAAGGTCGCCATCAGGCAGAGCAGATTGCCCTGAAACTTGGGGTTGCCCAGTACATGGCGATAGGCAGCACCGACGCGCAGTGGCTGACGGGCAGCAGCAGGCAAAGTCTCACCAAACCAGGCCATGATCGCCAGAGTGGCTACGGCACCAAAACCGAACAGGAACCAGTAACCGGCACGCCAGTTGAACAGCTCGGTCAGCCAGCCACCCAGCACCGGTGCCAGCAGCGGGGAGAAGATCACCCCCATGCTCACCAGACTGTTGGCGCGGTTGAGCTCGGCACCGTTGTAGCGATCGCGCATCACGGTACGGCTCATGGCGCCACCGGCACCGGTACCCAGCCCCTGAATAAAGCTACCCACTAGCAGGGCGGCAAAATGGGGGATGACCTGAATGATCAGGGTGCCCACCAGAAACACCATCATGCCGACGATCAGCACCGGGCGACGGCCGATACGATCCGACAACGGCCCATAGACAAACTGGGAGAGGCCATAGGGGATCAGGTAACAGGCCATCACCGCCTGTAACTGGCCCGAGGCCACATTGAAGTCCCCCGCCATCATGGGAATGGAGGGAACATAAAGGGTCTGGGTCATCTGGCCCACAGCGACCATCAGAATGGTCAGTAAAAACAACGGATAAAAACTGTGCCGATCCATATCAGTCCCAAAAAATCGAAAAAATGCTGCCGCCCCTCTGGCACAAAATGGCCCAGAGGAATCTGATCACAGAGGCTGTGATGCAATCAAAAACAGTGTTGGAAACAGTAGGCGGGGAGCCCGCCAAGCCACCGCACAGGACGCTTGGTGGTATGGGGGCATCATAGTGATTCAGCTCACAAAAAACGAACGAATCTTTATAATCGGATTGCCTTAGTTTTTCTAATATTACGGGGCAGCACGCCCCGTCAGCAGTTAAAAATCAACGTGTTACCATCTGCTGCGCCTGCTTGATCAGCTCATCGGGCTGCTCCTTGCGTGGCGGTATGGTGATCCCCTTCTGGCAGGCAGGTTTCTGTGCCATGCGATCCATCCAGGCTTGCAGATGGGGCAATCCCTCGATGGAGATACCGCTCCAGTCATAAATACGCACCCAGGGCCAGGTGGCAATGTCGGCGATGCTGTACTCGTCCGCCAGATATTCATGATGGGCCAGATGGCTGTCGAGCACCTCGAACAGGCGGCGCCCCTCCTTCTGGTAGCGTTCGATAGCGGCGGGGATCTTCTCGGGGAAGTAGCGGTAGAAGACGTTGGCCTGCCCCATCATGGGTCCTACCCCGCCCATCTGGAACATCAGCCACTGGATGGCCTGAGAGCGGCGTTTGGGATCAGCGGGCAGCAACTTGCCTGCTTTCTCCGCCAGATAGATGAGGATGGCCCCCGACTCGAATACGGCGAAATCGTCGTTATCCCGATCGACGATAGCCGGAATACGGCCATTTGGGTTGATGGCGAGAAACTCGGGCTTCTTCTGATCCAGCGCCGAAAGATCGAGAGGAATGACCCGATAGGGCAAACCCAGCTCTTCGAGGGCGATCGCCACTTTGAAACCATTGGGGGTCGCGGCGGTGTAAAAGTCGATCATGATTCACTCCTTGTTGGTCATAGCCAGATTGCACGGTTGGAACAGGGTGCAATACCATAGCCGCCTCATCTTGCAACAAGTGACCGGCTCCAGACCATTAAAAAGCGGCGCACCGTAGGCCAAACAAGGCCACGGTGCGCCGCTGATGCGCTCTGGCAATGGTAGATATTAGTTGATCACGGCGACCGGCTTGCGCTGGCGCAGCATGATCAGGCGGGAAAGCAGCGGGAAGTAGGACTCCAGCTTGCGCAACAGCACCCGGCTGCAGGCAGGCTCGGCCAGCTCCGACTCATCCAGCACGATGCCGTTTGAGACAAAATAGAAACGGGGGTCACGCACATCCGGCCCGCAGACCGTCAGCTCCTTGTCTCCTTTGCGGATCAGCAGCGGCAAGACAGGCAAACCGATCGTCTCATCCTCTCCCCGGGCAAATCCGGCATCCTGCCAAGGCGCATCGCCGTCGATCAGCAGGATCGCCGCCTCCGTCTTGGCCGGTTGCCACTGGGCCAGGGGGGTCACGGTGATGTGGGCAAAGTGATCACCATACTCGGGTGACGATCGTAAAATGGCCAGCAGTCCCTCGCTGGCAGTAGACACATTTTGACTCACTAATGACAAATTCATGGTTCACATCCCTATGCTCATGACAGCCTGTATCCGGCTGCTGGGATAAGACTAGCGCAGATCTGGTCTATATTGGAGCCGTCAAATCTGGCAGTGGTAATCAATTGGTCGTAGGGGGATAACAGTTGCCATCGCACAAAATACTGGTATCATACCGCGTCCTTTTATCCCCCGTTCTTTAACATCCAGTGGTGAACCTATGCATCCGATGCTGAATATCGCCGTGCGCGCTGCGCGCAACGCCGGTCAAGTTGTAGTAAAAGCCTTCTCCCAGCCTGAGAACATTGAGGCTATCCAAAAAGGCAGCAATGACTTCGTGACCAACGTTGACCGTGAAGCCGAAGCGGCCATCATTCACACCATCAAAAAATCTTACCCGGAGCACAGCATTGTTGCTGAAGAGTCTGGTGAGATTGCCGGTACCAATCCGGACTACCAATGGATCATTGACCCACTGGATGGCACGACCAACCTTGTCAAAGGCATTCCGCACTTTGCCGTTTCCATCGCCCTGCGTGTGAAAGGCAAAACCGAACAAGCCGTTGTTTACGATCCCATCCGCGACGAACTGTTTACTGCTACCCGTGGTAGCGGCGCACAGCTGAACGGCTACCGCATCCGTGTCGGCAAAGCCAAAGAGCTGGCTGGCACCGTACTGGCCACCGGTTTCCCCTACAAGCAAAAGCACCACATCGAGTCCTACCTGAAGATGTTCCAGAGCATGTTCATCGAATGTGCCGACATCCGTCGCTCCGGCTCTGCCGCACTGGATCTGGCCTACGTGGCTGCCGGTCGCGTCGACGGTTTCTGGGAAATCGGCCTGAAACCCTGGGACACCGCTGCCGGTGAACTGCTGGCCAAAGAAGCTGGCGCCATTGTCACTGACTTCGTAGGTGGTCACAACTACGAAAACTCCGGCAACATCGTGGTTGCCAACCCGCGCGTCCTGAAAGAGATGCTCGGCAAGATCCGCGAAGAGCTGCCGGAGTCTCTGGCTAAATAAGCCAGCCTTCGAGCAGACAGATAAAAAAACCGGCGCAAGCCGGTTTTTTTATTGCTGCGATATGCCCTGTCAGGCCACACCAGCTCACTGCTTATTCTCTCCTCCCCGCAGCGGGCACACCATCAGCTCACCCCGTTCCCCATCCCCAAAACAGTTCGTCGCCCTTCTCTCGTTAGCAAATACGCCTTAACCAACCTTCTTGAATATCACCGCACAGAGGCCGGGATAATTATCTGCCCCCCCCCTGTTTGCCCTGACCTTCATCCTCTTGCGAAGAACCCCAACCATCAGGCCTCGTACCCATCGCCAGATAAAAAAACACCCGGCACATGGCCGGGTGTCGTGAGGGCAGGCAAAGCGCCCCGACTTTTTATGAATAAAGAGGCCGGTGCACTCCAGCCCCTTTATCAGGCGAGGCGGAAGCGACCGATTGTCTGCTTCAGACCCACCGCCAGCTGGCTCAGCTCCAGACACGCGCGGGCAGTATGATCCGCCCCATGCGCCACCTCATTGGCGGATTCGTTGATCCGCTCGACGTTGCGACCCAGCTCGTCAGACACCGCATCCTGCTCACCACAGGCACTGGCAATCTGGATCGCCATATCGGCGATCTGCGCCACCGCCTCTTCGATCTGCTGGATACCGGTACCGGTCTGTTCGCTTTGGGTGACGCACTGTCGGATCATGTCACAGCTCAGCCCTGTCACCTCTTTCGCCTGATTGGCGCGAGACTGCAGGGTTTCGATGATGGCGACGATCTCGCCAGTAGAAGCCTGGGTGCGGCCCGCCAGGGTGCGCACCTCATCGGCAACCACCGCAAAGCCTCGGCCCTGTTCACCGGCACGGGCTGCCTCAATGGCGGCATTAAGAGCCAGCAGATTGGTCTGATCGGCAATGCTGCGAATGACATCGACCACTACGTTGATCTGGGCGGATTCACGCTCCAGTTCGGCCACCAGCGTGCCAGCCTGCTCAATCTCTTCCGCCACACGGGTGATCGCCACCAGCGAACGCTGCACATCCTGATTACCTTTGCGGGCTAAGGTATTAGCCGCACTGGCAGACTCAGAAGTGTGCTCTGTATTGCCCGCCACATCAGCAACGGTCGCTTTCATCTGGGTCATGGCCGTCGCCACCAGCGAAATCTCTTGCTGCTGGCTCTGAATACCCTTGGCAGACTGTTCGGAAACCGCACTTACTTCGTCAATCGCCGCCCCCAACTGGGTAACCGCAGCCACCACCTCTTCAATCAGACCACGCAGGTTGTCCTGCATCTTGAGGGAAGCTTTGGCCAGCATGCCCAGCTCGTCGCGGCCGATATGCTGACGCTCCAGCTGATGAGTCAGATCGCCGGCGGCAATGGCGTTGGCCTGAGCCACTACCGCTTGCAGCGGCAGGCAGATCTGGCGGGTCAGGAACCAGGTCATCACCACCATGAACACCAGCAGAGCACCAATGCTCACCATGGCGAAAGTGGTCACCATGCTGACGCTGCCAAGCAAGCTGCTGCGGTTTTCCTTCACAAAACCGAGGTTCACATCGATCAGAGCATAAACTGCCCGCTCCAAAGAACCAAAAGCAGCATTCGAGGCAAATAACTGTGCCTTGGCTTGCTCTTGTTGTCCTTGTACCAGCAGTTGATCAAACTCGTTCACTGCACCTTGGTAACTGAGCCACTGTTGTTTGGCCTGATTAAACACCTGACGCTCATGATCAGCACCGACAGTCGCCTCATAGGCGTGAAATGCGTTGTCTACTTTCTGGATATTCTGCTGGATCCGGCTGCGGCGAGCTTGCAGATCAGCGGCATCGTTCACCATCAGCAAGGCGAACTGGGCACGACGGACATAGGAGACATCATAGAGCAGGGTTTCAACCGACAGGACACTCGGCAGCGTAGAGTCGGTAAAGTTCAGCACCCGATCACGCACACCGCGCAATTCGCTGGAGAGAAAAACACCGAAGAGAACGTTGACTGCGGCAATGACCGCAAAAACCACGGCAATCTTTTTGCCGATGGAGAGATTCTTGTAAAACATAGTGGCGGGTGATCCTCTACTGCTGACAGGCGAATGGAGTGTGGCGATCACGTCCCTATGAGCAAATCCCCGGACCTTCCTGACGGGAAAGAATGCAGAACACCGGGAAGATAGGGTTCCGCAAAGGCGCGCACGCTAGCACAAAGCGACCACCCCCTCACTTTTCTTTAAAAATTAAAAGCAACTTAACAAAGCCAGCAACCGGAGCCTGATCACAAAAAATCTCATATTCACCTGACGCCATTTTCTCGATGGCGGCAATCGCCTTGCAGACATGGACAAGGGGCGGCCAAGTGGATGTAATGCCATTATCCGCTTTGCTCACCTTGAGGCCATGCCATGGACCATCTCTCTGCTCTTCCCCCGTTATCCTGGTCACAGCAACTACGCAGCCAGATGCAAAGCCGCCCGCTCACCGCTCTCGGCCTCTTTATCGCGCTGGCAGCCGTCTTGTTGCTGCTGTTGCAGAGTCTCATCATGCTCGCTACCGGCGAAGTGACCAGCGGCGTGCGCTATGGCCTTGTCGGTGGTGCCGCCGGGTTTGCCGCCACAGCCATCGGCGCCCTGCCCGCCCTGTTCCTGCGAGCGGTACCGCAAAAAGTGGAGGACACTATGCTCGGCTTTGCCGCCGGTATGATGCTGGCGGCCAGCGCCTTCTCCCTGCTGCTGCCGGGGCTGGAGGCCGCCGAGGGGATTACCGGCAACGGCTTTAGCGCCGCTGCCGTGGTGGTGGTCGGCATGACCCTCGGGGTGCTGTTGATGCTGGGACTGGATCAGTTCACCCCCCACGAGCATGACAAGACCGGCCCCTGCGGTCCCGGCCACGAGAGCTGCTCCCGGGTCTGGCTGTTCGTCTTTGCCATCGCCCTGCACAACCTGCCAGAGGGGATGGCCATCGGGGTCAGCTTCTCGCAGGGGGATATGTCGGTGGGGCTGCCGCTTACCACTGCCATCGCACTGCAGGATATTCCGGAAGGATTGGCGGTGGCGCTGGCCATGTGCGCCGCCGGTTTTCGCCCCTCGGTGGCGGTGCTGGTTGCCATCGCCAGCGGCCTGCTCGAACCGGTTGGCGCCCTGCTCGGGGTCGGGCTCTCCAGCGGCCTTGCCATCGCCTACCCCATCGGACTTGGGCTCGCCGCCGGCGCCATGCTGTTTGTGGTCTCGCACGAGGTAATTCCGGAGACTCACCGCAACGGTCACCAGACCTATGCCACCCTCGGCCTGATGGCAGGCTTTGCCCTGATGATGACCCTCGATACCGCGCTCGGCTAAAGACACTAGCCCCTCTCTCATCAATGCTTTTTGTCACCTGCGGCGCTCCCATATGGAGCGCCGCGTTTCATCTCTCCTTTCGCTTGTGCCTCTCGGCGCCGACGCCATCTTTTGTTATGATCTACAGCAACTTAAATTCAGCCACACGGCTATCAAGACGAGGTCAGCAATGAAAGTAGGTATTATCGGCGCCATGGAGCAAGAAGTGGCCCTGCTGCGCAGCCAGATGAGCAACCCCACCACCCTGCAACTGGGCGGCTGCGAGTTCTATCAAGGGGAGCTGGCAGGCAAAGAGGTGATCCTGACCCGCTCCGGTATCGGTAAGGTTGCCGCCAGCGTGGCTACCAGCCTGCTGCTGGAAAAATTTGCCCCCGACTGCGTCATCAATACCGGCTCTGCGGGCGGCTTTGCCCAGGACCTGCATATCGGTGATGTGGTGATCGCCAGCGAGATGCGTTTCCACGATGTGGACGTGACCGCTTTTGGTTACGAGATGGGCCAGATGGCGCAGCAACCCGCCGCCTTCCCCTGCGACGAGAAGCTCATCGCGGTCGCTCAGGATTGCATCGCCGAGCAGGGCAAGCACCAAACCAAGGTCGGCCTTATCTGCACCGGCGATCAGTTCATGTGCAAACCGGACGCCATCGCCAAGGCTCGCGCCGACTTCCCGCAGATGCTGGCGGTCGAGATGGAAGGTGCCGCGATCGGTCAGGTGTGCCACATGTTCAAGGTGCCCTATCTGGTGGTACGCGCCATGTCCGATATCGCTGGCAAGGAACAGGTTGAATCCTTCGATGCCTTCATCGAAGTGGCCGGCAAGCACTCCGCCGAAGTGATCATCAAGATGCTCGGCAAGCTGTGATCGAGAACGGCTCGTTTGATTTGATGGCCGACGCCCTCCTCTCGACGACGGCGGCCATTCTGGTGGGGGCAGCCCTGCTGGAGGCGGTGATCCCGTGGCCATCCCATCTGCGTCTTTCGGCCGTCACGCCCCTGCTGACCCGGCTGGGGCACAAGGTACACAGACCCGATGGTTCACCCGGCCAGCAAATGCAGGCCGGCCTGCTGGCGATGCTGGTAGTCTGGCTCCCCTGCGCCGCCGGGCTCTGGTCGCTGCGCAATCTGGCCCTGAGCGAGCCGATCTTCGACCTGCTGTTTCTGCTGTTGATGCTCGAATCCCGTCCACTGCGCGAACTCGCCCATGCCACCCGCTCGCTCGCCACCCAGGAGACCCTGCCGCTGGCGAGATTGCAGGCGACACCCTGGCTCAAGCGGGAGACCAGTAAACTCTCGACCATGGGGCTCGCCAAAGCAGTGACGGAGAGCTGTGCCCTGCGTCTGGTCGGCCAATGGGCTGGCCCCTTGATGGGGTACGCTCTCGCCGGGGCACAAGGTGCACTGCTCTGGCGGCTGACTCAGCTGATGAGCCAGGGCTGGAGCATGAAGGATCCCGCGTTTGGCTATTTTGGCCGAGCCACCAGCGCCCTCTATCAGGGACTCAATGCTCCCACCATCCTGCTGTTGGGGCTGCCGCTCCTGCTCCCGCGGCTCAAGCAGGCCGCACAGCTGCTGCGCAATGGTGCGCTCTGGCCCTATCCCGCCATCGGGATGCTGTTGACGCTACTTGCTGACAAGTGCCGGATCCGCCTTGGCGGCCCTCGCTACTATCAGGGAACCTTGCAACGCTGGCCAGTACTTGGCAGCAGTGGTGACCCCGGTGGAGAGTCACCACGCAAGGTCCTCAATATTCTGCAAGCAATTGGCTGGGGCTGGTTGATGCTGGCGCTGCTTGTCACTGTGGCGGGGTTATTTCATGGTTAGATGGTTGCGATTGCCGACTTGGCTGCCCTGCGCGCTGCTGGCCTGGTTGCCCGGTGTTCTGTTTGCCGCGACTCCGAGCCGGGTGGTGAGCGTGGTCCCCCATCTTACCGAACTGCTTTACGACATCGGTGCCGGTGACAAGCTGGTCGCCATCGACGATGCCTCCGACTATCCTGCAGAAGTGAAAAACAAGCCCAAGGTGGCCAATTATCGCAGCATCAATGTCGAGGCGCTGCTGGCGCAAAAACCGGACCTGATCCTGGGCTGGCGCTCGGCCCAGTCACGCATGCTGGCCCCGCTGGAGCAGCTGGGTATCCCGGTTTTCTACTCGGAGCCCACCGATTTTGCCTCGCTGGCGACCGAGATGCGGGCGCTGGGCAAATTGCTTGGAGTGGAGAAGAGTGCCAACGAAGCCGCCGATCGCTATCTGGCGCGCCTACATTCCCTGCAACAGCGCTATGGCCAACCAACCGGTGTCAAGGTGTTCTACCAGCTCTGGTACCCACCGCTCACCAGCGTCAGTGGCAATGCCTGGCCCGCTCAGGCCATCAAACTCTGCGGCGGGATCAACATCATGGCGAATGCCAAGACCCCTTACCCTCAAGTGGACATGGAACAGGTGATCAGGGCCAACCCATCGCTGATCCTGGCTGGGAGTCAAGATCCTGACGCTCTGCGTCACTGGCGAAAGTGGCCTAATCTCGACGCTGTACAGCATCAGCGACTCGATTTAATCAACTCGGATGAGCTGCACCGTTTCACCCCGAGAGCCCTTAATGCGGTGGAGGATATATGCAGAGCAATCAGAAAGTAACAAATGCCAAAGAGATTAAGACCTGAGTGATGCCCTTGGCTTTAAAACCGTTTTTATGAATTGATCACACTCTTTGCCAAAAAAGCTGGTACTTTATTTGCTAGCATATGATTCATCTACTGTTTTTATGACGAGATGCCCACAATGTTCAACGATAAAACGCTACTGATCACAGGTGGCACCGGCTCGTTTGGCCAACGATTGGTCAAGACAGTACTGGAACGTTATAAGCCGAAACGGCTAATCATCTATTCTCGTGACGAACTGAAACAGTTCGAGATGCAGCAGGAGTTTAACGACCCCTGCATGCGCTATTTTATCGGTGATGTACGAGACGCCAACCGGCTCACCATGGCAATGCGTGGCGTCGATTACGTGGTTCATGCAGCAGCACTGAAACAGGTTCCAGCCGCTGAATACAACCCCATGGAGTGTATTAAAACCAATATCCATGGTGCAGAGAACGTCATCCAGGCCGCTTTGCTCAATCAAGTCAAAAAAGTTATTGCCCTCTCCACTGACAAAGCCGCCAATCCAATCAATCTCTACGGTGCCACCAAACTGGCATCAGACAAGCTCTTCGTGGCAGCAAACAACATCGCGGGACAGGATCCTACCCGTTTTGCCGTAGTCCGCTACGGCAACGTGGTCGGTTCTCGCGGCTCTGTCGTCCCCTTCTTCCAAAAGCTGATTGACCAGAATGCGGATGCGTTGCCCATCACCCATGAGGAGATGACGCGTTTCTGGATCACTTTGCAGCAAGGGGTGGATTTCGTGCTGGACAATTTTGGGCGGATGAAGGGAGGGGAAATATTCGTTCCCAAATTGCCATCTGTTCGCATCACAGATTTGGCCAGTGCCATGGCCCCTCACCTGCCACACAAAATCATCGGCATTCGCCCGGGAGAAAAGCTTCACGAAGTGATGTGCCCTGCCGATGACTCTTATCACACCTTTGAGTTTGATGACTTCTTCGTAATTGGCCCAACCATCAACTTCAATAACCGCAACAACGATTTCTCCAAAACTGCGGCAGGCGAGAAGGGAAAGATGGTCGAGCAGGGATTTGAATACAACTCTCGCAGCAACCCTGACTTTTTCTCTATTAAACAACTGCAGAAGATGAACCAAAGCAAGGTAGCAGAATGATCCCCTACGGCCGTCAATCTATCAGCCAGGCAGATATCGATGCTGTCGTGGAAGTTCTCAAGTCCGACTTCCTGACCCAGGGGCCGGTCGTTCCACGCTTCGAGCAAGCGGTTGCCGACTACTGTGGAGCTAAATTTGGGGTGGCAGTCAATTCAGGTACTGCAGCATTGCATATTGCCTGTCTGGCGCTGGGCGTCGGCCACGGGGATTGGGTCTGGACATCGCCCATCAGCTTCGTTGCATCCGCCAACTGTGCTCTCTATTGCGGTGCACAAGTCGACTTCGTCGACATTGAGCCCGATACAGGGAACATGTGCGCAGTGGAGCTGGAGAGGAAACTGATTGCCGCCAAGGCGGAAGGAAAACTACCCAAGGTGGTCATACCGGTGCACTTTGCCGGCCTCCCTTGCGATATGAAAGAGATCCATCGCTTGGGGCAAGAGTATGGCTTTCGCATCATAGAAGATGCCTGTCACGCCTTGGGGGCTCGCTATCACGATGAACCAACCGGTAATGGCCGCTACAGCGACATCACCGTCTTCAGCTTCCACCCGGTGAAGATCATCACCACCGGTGAAGGGGGGATGGCCATGACCAACGACCCTGCGATTGCCAAGACGATGCGCATGCTCCGTAGCCATGGCATCACCCGTGAACCGGAAGACTTTATCAATGAGCCGGACGGCCCTTGGTACTATGAGCAGCAAATACTCGGCTTCAACTACCGTATGACTGATATACAAGCCGCACTAGGGCTGAGCCAGATGACGAATTTAGAAACATGGATCGAGAAACGTGGCGTGCTTGCGCGTTGCTACTTCGAAACGCTGGCAACAAACCTTATCCCTCGCTATTTCACCCCCGAAAGGCGCAGCGCTTTTCATCTATATGTGCACCACGTAGTTCCAGCGCAGCGCAGTGACCTGTTCCTGCGGATGCATGAAGATGAGATTGGGGTCAACGTGCACTACATCCCTATTTATCATCAACCAATGCACCAGACTGTGGGCAGCGTACGGCACTGCCCTCAAGCAGAAAAATTTTACGCTGGAGCCGTCACCCTGCCGTTATACCCAGGATTACCAATCCTCAGTCAGCATAAAATATGTGAATCTCTTTCCAATAAATGCACCTGACCTTCAATTCACTCGAACACGACCCTCTGACAGTCATATCAGGGAAGGATGATGGAGGGGCAGCTCCTTACTGCATATTCAAGAAGGGCCTGAAATTGATACCGAAGGAACTGGCACTAAAGTAACGTAAAAAAAGACACCGGTTTGAGGCCAGTGTCAGGTCATAACTAGCTCCATACTAACCCTTTAGTATAGAAATATGGCATTCCATGGTAACTATCAAAGTATCTTGCTGAGTCAAAATTCGGGCTGTGACCGCTCACCAATTATTTACAATAATATCAAAAATGGGATTGGTAATTCTACTGAGCATATTTAATCTTACCTGCTCTAAAGCCATGAATCTGCCAAGATCCTCAACAGATGTAAGCCCATAAGACGCGATTGACCTTGGGTAGAAAGACGTTCCAAATATATCATCGAAAGCACACTTATTGGGATAAGTCATCCGCCTTTCAGCATCTAACCACAACATCATTTCTAGATAAAGTCCAATATCTGGACGTCCTGATATTTTCATAGCATCGTCTGTATGTTTCTTAATCCACTCATGAAACATATAAGTAAAAATTAACTGGTTGAACTTATAACAGATTGGATGCTTACCTATGTTTATAGAGTTGCTGGGGAAATGCAACTCGGGGGCGTCTTCAAACAATATTGAAGCCTTTCCTTGACAACCATTAAGAAACCAATCCCGCAATCGATCAGATAAATACTCAATTGTTGAATTTATCTCTACTATATTTATAGATATTGTTTCAAGTAAATCATCTAGATTTATTGGTCGCATAAAATCAACATTCGCAGTACCTGTCAGCAGTGTTGTGTTATGCTCAATGTTGTACAGCATTCCTTTACGCATAACCGTATCAACAACTATTTTTACACCAATATAATATACTCCCCCCGCAATAGTTTCATCATAGTCATGAAATGCAATTATTGTTTCATTATTGAGGTTAGCGGACCAAGCATTAAAATCATTCAACGTATCGATAAGCCTGTGCCCCCCATCTATAAATAAAAAGTCTATTGGGGAGTTCCATCGGGCAGCTATAGAATCAGATGTACCATCTAAAAAATATATATTCTTTCCATGAAGTTTATCTTTGGTTTCTAAAACATCTTGATTTATATCAATAGAATATATTTTTGCGGAGTCATGTACGTTATTATGAATTAGGTTAGCTGTCCCACCTAAAAAAGTACCAACTTCAACAATAATACTATTTTCACTTAAACCATTGCATATTTCTATTATTTTATTAACCTCATAATGAGAGTGCAGGCTTGGTGCTGGATTATATATCATGTGATGACCTTTATAAAAATGAAATTTAATAAAAATATTATATACTTAGCAGATATGCATTTCTAATTAGATCCCATTCAGGAGAGTGAACATCATGCAATGGATATAAGCTCAAGAAGTTTATTTTCTCAGTGAGGCTATTTTGTATATCAGCCCCAGAAAATTCTGCAGCAATCACGACATTAAGTTTATTCATGGAAAACAAAACATCAGGGTGTATTACACTCCATTTATTTTTAATTTTCGAACCAAATACAGCCTTATCTACAAAAGTAATATCATAGTCGTCATAGTTTGCTGCATTGGCATATAAGAAATCTATGATTTTTTCAGCTAAAAAACCACGAGCGCCATAAATAAAAATATTTTTATCTTTACAATGTAGAAGGCATAAACGAAAAAGATTAATTTGTATGTCAGGGCAAAATATGGTTTCTTTAGCTGTCGGATTGTAAAGGTTACCTCTATATATTATTGACTCTCTCTTTCCTACAATACCTATTGCATTATCAACTGCTGGTACAGCCCTCCATTCCAATACGGGTGTAAGTAAACTACGAAACCATGAGTCCAGCATATCTAAACCACGACATAAAATGGCAACTCCAAACGGGACAAAATCCAAGCGATAAAACTTCCATCCTTCATCATAGAAGTCATTGGCTAACTCCTCAACCGCAGAGTACAACCCGAAAGTTCCTGCATCGTGAAAATAAACTAACGAGCTCTCATTTAGATACTTCTTTATGCCTATAAAGTCTTTCTTTAACTGTTCTGGAGTGTGAAGCCCATCAACAATACAACAATCATATGTTTGCTCTATATTTCTACGACTGTGAGGAATATCTGCAGGAGAAAACCCCTTAAATAAATTCAGTTGATTGAAATGCCTCTCAGAAATTTTCCTTGTAATTGATGAGCCCAGCTCATTCTCAGCGCCTTCAATTTCAGCATCAATTACATCTATAACAGCATTTTCAAATATAGCCGCCATATTCAAAGCACTATAACCAAAAGCATTACCAATAATATACATGCTACTTGGGGACCAGATACTCTTCAAAAAAAACCAGAATGAAATATCCTCTACACACATTCCCCCACCAACATCTAACACCTTGCCATCATTGTTAATAATTTTAGCAGAAAAACTCATGTTATTTCCAACATGAACCCGATAACCCAGTTCATTATACGCATTGATAACTTTAGGGTGCATGAATTTATCTCCATAATTAAAGACTAGATACCAACCAAATTGTTAATGTAATAAAGGTCGAAAAAATCTAATTGATAAGATCAAAAAAAATGATGCCATTTCAAGACGAGATAATAGGTAGCAGAGAGTTACCACTGCCACACTTATTAAGCGCTTTGTCAACATCGGCTTTTATATTATCACCTGACATGTACATGCGAATTACGCTGATATCAGGTCTAGTCTTAAAGTGCTGCTCATAAATAACATTACCAGATGACTCTGCGGCGATGAATACTATTTTTACTGCAGCTATATCAATTATACTATTGTCGTAAATATAATGCTTCCCAATATATGTTCCGACCAGCCTATTATCAATAGCATAAATTACTAAATTGGGCAGATAAACAGAGGTGAAATTTAACAAAGAACGACCAAATTCTCCCCCAACCCCATATATGGCGATTTGCTCACCTTGATTTAACAGAGAAAGCCCTCGCAGGTGTTCGAACAACTTTCTCCGTATTTGTATAGGTTTATTTAGAAACACTCCATTTTTTTTAATCTTATACTCAATGGGATAATGTATGGAGCAATCATTCACTACGTTGATTGATGAGCCAAGCATAAAACAATCATAATTTATGTCACGTGGAAAAACTAGGCCGTCAATGAAATATGATTGATTGTTTTTATCAGTGACCATATACCGATGTGATGGCATAGGAACACAATCTAATAAGCTACTGGAAAAATCACTGTAATTACTTACAAACTCACAAACCAGCTCACCATTGCCATCAGAGTAATGAAGATGATTATTCTGAAATTCAGAGAAATCAAATAACACCCCAAAATTATTTATTTGATCAGTTTTAGCATAAGAACATATAAGGCCATTATCTATATAAACCGCAGCTGAATCCAGCATTGAATTAACTGTTACAAAGTCGACTGCAGGATTTTTATCAAAAAAAGCCTTAATATTTTGCAAAATAACTTTAAATGACCACTCAGCTTGAACGTGCAGATTATAAACTCTATCTGTATTTATGACATTATGGGCCTCAAAATCAACTTTCCTCAGGAATTCGTAAAGTCGATTATGTACCGAGTGTTTCAATAGTTTATCTTTTGCAACTGTGTGTTCATCATTATAAATATGAAGACAATGTAATAGTTTTTCCAAAAAATCACATTTATCTTTAAAATAAATAACAGAGGTCTGCTCACCAAGGCATTCTATTAGTTCAGGATTAAAATTTGTTAATTGTCTACCACCGGTGCCAAATACCTCAAAGTGGCGTAGCTTAACTTGAGGCTCCATACTATCAGGAGCCCATGCAGGGTTAAAAACCACCTTTGCATTACCATATACACGACTGAACTCATTGACATCTAATTGCCCACGAGAGAATTCTCCTAATATCGGATGGTTAGCCCATCCATAGCCATATATTGCAAAATCAAGATTCGCCCTCTTTGCTAATTCAGCACAAATACACAACAACTCGTCTCTTAAAAGACCATCCTCACAACTTGTTCTACTCTCTTTTGAGAGTTTATTTTTCCCCACAAAAACAATATCATGCCCTCTCTCTTTAACTGGCGGTGATATAATATTACCATTGAATCCCCATGGTAAATGAACAATATTTTCATATCCCATTTCCATTCTAAGCTGACAAGCTTTAGCTGAATGAGTATAAATATTGCTGTAATGATGATCGTAGTTATTTACATTAAGATCCATCCATATGCCTGGCTCATCATCAGGATAAAAGGCAGATACCAATGCTTTATTTTTAAGTAAAATCCAAAATGCGTTGGAAAATATATCCTTTATCCAATCATGATAAACATACACGTGACTTATCTTACTATCTTCAATTAAAGTCATGATGTATCTTTCTAATTCATGACGCCCTAGATAGTAAGAAAGGGGCAATGCATTAAGAGTAATGCAAGAATCCCCCAATATATCTTTAAAAGGATCCCTACAGCTGTTATGTATATATTCAATATTGAACGCCCCTATTACCAATATTTTACTCATATCAAATTATATTCCCATCAACGCTAAACATAATAGAGGGTAATGTACCAAGAGCCATTATCTTGCGAACCTCATCATACCCAGCCCCATCAGAGTTGGAACAAGGCGCGACAATAATTGAATTACCACCTAATAGTCGACTAAAAGTAGAACCTAGTTCATCAAAGTCGAAATGCTTTACATTGCTGAACACCAATATATTTTCATCATTCAGCACTTGCAAAAAATCGCTCACAAAACGCTCATGTGTAAATACCTTAACTGTCCAGCCAAAGTTATTTAGTTCTGCTATTAAATGCTTTGTGAAATATATGTTTGCACATTGCAGGATCATAATTTCTGAATCCTTACCAGGATTTCTAGAAAGGAGTTCATTGTTTAGTTTTTTCCCATACTCACATTGAATGAACATTTTATTCTGTTTTGATATATTAAATCGACGGTAGGCTTCATTTATATAAAACTCTAACTGTTCACCAGTAAAATTCTCTGTTCTAGATACAGCCTTTGTAGAGCCTACATAATCTTCCCAATTTTCACTCTGTAACCATCCAGCCTCTTTATACATTTCGTACATACGAGTACCGGGGTAAGGTGTCGCAATGGAGAACTGTACTGTGTCACAAGGAAGTTCACATGCGAGATCAATTGTTTTCTCAATTGTCTCTATCGTGTCGCCAGGTAAACCAAAGGTAAAGGTTAAATGGACTTTGATGCCACGAGCAGCAGTTTTTTGGATACCACTAATAACTTTATTGATATCTATGTATTTTTCCGAGGCATCAAGAATTGATTGTTCAGCCGATTCGACACCATATTTGATACTGTAAAGCCCAGCCTCAACGAGTGCATCTAGTTGTTCATCATCAATTCTATCCGCACGCCCCATGGTCGCCCATGGAATCGTATTTAACCCAGCATCAGTAATCGCTTTAGCCAAAGCGATTACACTTGCTTTACTCATATTGAAAGTATCATCATCAATATAGAAACTCTTGTACGGGATTTGTTGCAAATTTGCTTTAATCTCACCAACGACATCTTGCGGTGTGCGTTTGCGATACTTACCGCTTTTATAGAACATTTGTGGCCAAACACAAAATATACATCCGTAAGGGCAACCACGCGTTGACATGAGTTGTAATTGTGGACGGGGCAACCCACATACACCATCAAAATAGTTTAGTGCAGGTAATCCATCTTCTCTCTCTGCCCACGGCAATGAATCAAGACCAACCAATTCACCGAACTCAGTTTTAACTACACCAAGTAGCTCACTTCTGAAAAGAATACCTGGTATTTCACTCAGGAGACGATCGCTGACACCATCACGAATGACCTCAAGTAGCTTAATCACACTAGCTTCATATTCGCCATATGCTATATAGTCAATAATCGGCGTACGCTCCAAGAATGACTTATCTTCTAACTCAATATGTAATCCGGTGAATACGACAATACACAATGGATGTGAATTTTTAATTTTATTTGCTATCGCAAGATCATGCTTCAGTGTAGCAGAAGCCGTTTCGATAACGATCACATCAGCATTATATGAATTCACAAAACCATAGAAATTATCATAAGTCTCACCCAGAGCTATCGAATCCCTGACATATGCTTCAAAACCTCTTTGCTTTGCAAGTGCACCCGCCGTTGCCAACCAGAATGGAAATGGTAAATAACCGCCGAGCAGACCAGGAAGAATTCCATCTTTTTCGCATGCATTATCAACAGTAAAAGTGTGTGGCCAGCGTGAGCCAGCTCTTACACCACGCCAGCCTTCATGGCCGTCTTCCGGAAGCTTATACCAAGGAGGATTAAGAAAAAGTACACGCATTATGTTCACCTTCATCATTTATATTTAATTAGATGTAATGATATGAAAATCCGGATTGCTATCAGAAAACTTCATATCCAAGCCATTAATCCAAACCACATCGCTAATTGCAGTTACAGTATGTATTTCATTTTTTTCAATAATGAACATTGCTCCTTCAGATAACTCACCATCAAACAAAATTTCATTTTTCAGTGTGGTCACTTGTAAATGTAACCGACCTGATAATACAATAAAAAATTCGTTTGTACTCTTATGGTAATGATTACCCCTTGCATGGCCAGCCAAGGTTCTAATCATATTTATTTCAGCAAGAGGAAATTCTCTAAATATACCGATAACCTCACCCCTTGCATCCATACGATTCATATATGACTCAATGAACTTCATCCTATACTCCACATATCAAGAAGCGAGTGGCTAAGTTTCGGCGTTGTCATACCCAATAAATCCCATGAGGCTGTCGAATCTAGAGAAAGATCGAAAATATCATTCGATGAAAGACAACAAGAAGCGTCAACTAAAGACGATGAAACACCGGCAACATTAGCTAGTTTCTGAGCAAATTCGACTCTAGAACATCGCTCACCACCAAGATGTACAGTGCCTAAATGAACTTTATCTATGATGGCGGCAAGTCCATCATAAAAACACGGAAGATATAACGGGCTATAAAACACGTCACTAAAACAGCTTACAACTTTGTTGTCAGACCAGGCGCTTAATAACATCGCAGGAAATGCTGCATCTCGGTCAAATACAGCTGATGTTCTAACTATGGTTGCCTTTTTACTATATAGTCTCAAATATCGCTCTGCTAAATACTTACTTTTTCCATATATAGTATGAGGGTTTGGTCGGTGACTCTCTTTGTAAAACCCTTGTACTCCATCAAAAACATGATCAGTGCTAATGAATATAAAATGAGCAGAAGGAACTAAACGACAAAGATTGACTACCATTTCAGCATTATCTATTCGTGCCTGTCTTTTATTTGTCTCTAACCACTTAACATTCTTATTCCCTGCACAGTGTATAATAATGTCGGGGATACCATTTTTAGTGATTAGTTGACAGACAAAGTCATTAGACGTTAAGTCTCCGGACCAATTAGATTTACCCGAGCGACCACCGATGGGTATAACATGAAAGTCCTTACTGTTAGAAAAAGCATCCACTAGGTACCTACCAATATAACCAGAGGCACCTGTTATCCATATTGTCCTACTCATGTAAATTCACTCCACGCAGGGAAGAAAGGATCATAGAGAGGCAAAATTTTCACACTTTTATCTAGTGATGCACATTGTGCCATTATTGCTGGCCCAGAAATAGCAGCACAAATGAGTACAATCATGTCTTTTATAGAGGAAATATCATCATGTCCATATATATATCCTATCGGTAGACTACTCCCCTTAAGAGCATTATCAACAAGAATCAGTGAATCTATTCCTTTTGACGTTTTCAGATAAGATATTGCTGACTCAGCCAGATCACCTCTAACACCGTATACAGTTAGTTTCTTTTTTTCATATATACAACGTTCTGATACACGATCAAGAAGCCAGTATAAAGGGCTGACTGTATTTTCCCCGAAATAACCACACAGCCATGAGTCAAACCTTATAATCAGTATCGTATTCAAGCTACGTCTATTACTTAAAGACGCCAGTTTAATATTTAATGCATGGATACTGTCTGTATCACAGAGACATTCCAACAATGTTTCGCGATGAATCAAACTGGTATGGAGTGGCATTTTTAGAGTTTCAATTAATCCGTCACCAATAATGCTCATTAAACCTGGCGTAATACTTCCTGTAAACTCACCTTTTGATACGTGGCAAGCATATATTTCTTCCCTGCGAGGCTGTACAGGATCTCGTAGCTTGCTATAGCCATAGGAAAATAGCTCGCAGTCGACTACCTCAGGTCTTTCCAAAACAGCATGCGATGCCGGCACGTTGGGAATACGAACCTCAGTTCCTTTCGGACAGATATAAACATATTCAGCGGTTGATAACTCAAGTTGCGCCTTTAAATGCTCAATATTTTCATTAAAAGCTAATTTTTCAATCTTTCTAACGTTATTACAGACTGGCGTGCTCACTTTACAGCTGTTCATTAAATCACGAAGTCGACCATCAATTGTGTGTTGTTTAAAAGCTTTATTCTTAGCTAAATTTGCAAGACTGGCACACTTTTGCGGTTTATCTAACCAATATTTTATCTTTTCAACTAAGTCAGCAGCTTTATCATAGAATACTATTTCCTTATTCTCCTCAAAAAGAGTACCAAGCTCGGCATTCTCATTAGTCAGCTGCATTGCATATCCGTTAGCCGCAACTTCAAAATGGCGTAGTTTTACTTGAGGCTTTAATGACTGACCATCCCACGCATAACCAGGATTGAAGGCTATGCGTGACGATGCCAGTACTTTTTGATATTCATCATCCGAAATCTGGCGAGCATACCAAGGAGCCAAGGTTGGGTGGTTTTCCCACCCAAAGCCAAAAATCGCAAATCGCCATCCATGATGTTTAGCCGCATTGGCAATTGCCTGTAATAATTGGTCCCGGATTGCACCATCTTCTCTATATAAGCCGCTCCCTAGCGAATCTTTGTTACGGCCAATAAATATCACATCATAATTGTACTGATGCTTATCTTCGCTCATGTCATATTTTATGATGCGAGGGTTAAATCCCCAAGGAAGATAATAGCATTCCCGTTCAGGAAACTGCTCCTTTCTTTTTTCGATAGCTGAAGCGGAATGCGTAGCTATATATGAATAATGGTGATCAAATCGAACATTCCTTTGAAACCATACTGGTGGCTCATCGTCGGCGTAGAATGTAATAACTTTAGTGATTTCTTTTATTTCCGAAAAAAAACTATCACTCAGATCTGCAAAGATAAGATCATGATAGAAAAAAACATATCGCACTTCAAATTCTTTAATTATCTTCTTTAGATATTTTTCAACATCTTCTGTAGATAAAATAGAAAGTAATACGTTAACATCAACTGATATGAGATTTTCGTTAGATATTATACTTAATGGCTCAAGCCAATGATTATTTATGTAAGGATAGTCAAATGCGCCAACAACAAGTATTGGGTGGCTCACTTTATAAATTCTCCATCCAAATTTACACCTGCTATTATCTTCCCTGTTGCAACGAGAGCCATTTTCTCTACCTCAGCATAACCTGAGCCAAACCGGTGACTATAGGGAATTAATGCACCACAAAAGTGACCACTCAGATTGTCACAGAGATCTTTTAATTGCATAAAGTCAAAGTTGCTGGATTTAGAGAATGAATGTAACTGGCTATCCTTAATGAGAGCTCTAAATTCATCACAGAAGCGCTCATGGCATAATACATGTACATTGTGGCCAAGGTTTAACAAGGTAGTCAGAAGTGCTTTGGTAAATGACACTCGAGCAGACTGAAATAATAATATGGGACGTCCGTCATTACCAATAACCGCCAGGCGCTCTTTTAAATTAACAATAAATTTATCATCCGTCACTTTACGCCGTGCATCTGCCTCTGCGTAGCGTGACATTGCGAGCTTTTGATAATGCTCCAAATCCTCAGGTGTCAACGTATCCGTCTTACTAACCGCCTTGGTTGAACCTACATAGTCAGACCATTTGTCAGACACTAACCAGTCCTTATCCTTATATATGTCATACATACTGGTTCCTGGATAAGGTGTCGCTATGGAAAACTGCACTGACTCACAAGGTAGCGAACATGCAAGGTCAATTGTCTGATTTATTGTATCATGTGTGTCATTTGGAAGTCCGATGGTAAAAGTTAGATGAACCTTTATACCTGCATTATGAGTCAACTCAATGCCACGAATCACTTTATTAATATCAATGTGCTTACCAGAACTATTCAATACGGTTTGATCTGCTGATTCTACACCGTATTTTACACTATATAACCCGGCTTCCTTCAATGCGTCGACCTGGACTTGGTCAATCAAATCGGCCCGTCCCATCGCACCCCACGGGTAATTATGTAACCCTCTCTTTTTTATTTCTTGAGAAAGTTCAATAACAAATCTGCTGTTTATATTGAATGTGTCATCATCCAGATAAAAGCTTGCATAGTGACCCGTTTTCATGTTGTGCTCAATTTCATCGACCACATCTTCAACTGTACGTTTTCTATACTTACCACTGCGATAGAACATCTGCGGCCAAATGCAAAATATGCACCCATATGGACAACCACGGGTAGCCATGATCTGCAGTTGTGGCATTGGGAGGCCACTTGCGGTGTCATTATAGGCAAGGGAGACCACGGGATCCCGATAAGGCCAAGGGAAATCGACCACTGATCTTCCTACGCTAAATGAATTTTTTATAATAGAACCATCATCATTTCGATATAATAATCCAGGAACGTTAGAAAGTGTTTTTTTATCTCTTAATGCCTCGAGAAGACTCACTAATGAAAGTTCATATTCACCATAAACGATGTAATCAATGCTTGCGTGTTTTTTTAAAAACTCTGGTGAGTCCAGTTCAATATGCAAACCGGTCAAAACTACGGTTAAATCAGAGTTAAATTTCCTGAGCTGTACGATGATCTCTAGGTCGTGCTCCAATGTTGCTGATGCGGTCTCCAAGACAAGAATATCTGGATGAGATGTACAAAACGCATCATAGAATGCCGTGTAGCTTTCTGAGAGAGCGATCGAGTCTCTTAATTCGACCTCAAAACCGGGTAGTTCATTCAACATACTGGTCGCTGTGGCCAACCAGAATGGAAATGGCTTGTAGCTATTTCGTAGTTCAGAAATAGTACCGTTTTCATCTGTATGCGAATAATACGGAAATGTATGAGGCCAACGAGAACCTGCGCGCACACCATGCCAACCAGGTGATTCCGCAGTCGGTTTATGATACCAAGGAGGATTGCTCAGAAAAATTTTCATGATTTAGTCCAGTTTCGTTGTTTGCAAGAGCAGTGTCTGCTTAGCTTCAATGAGATCGTGCTCAATCATTTCATCCACCATCTCTTCAAAAGTTATTGATGGCTCCCAACCTAACTCTTTGCGAGCTTTTGATGCATCTCCCAACAATGTTTCAACCTCTGTCGGTCTAAAATAAAATGGGTCAACTTCTACAATGCACCGACCATTTTGATCATAACCTTTCTCATCAACACCTTGTCCACGCCATTCGATATTCATTCCAAGTTTTTTGGCGCAGCGTACAACGAACTCTCTGACACTGTGTTGCTGTCCTGTGGCTATTACATAGTCTTCTGGGTTGTCCTGTTGCAGCATAAGCCATTGCATTTCGACATAATCTTTGGCGTGTCCCCAGTCTCTTAGAGAATCAAGATTGCCAAGATATAATTTTTCATCCAACCCTACTTTAATTCGAGATAAACCACGAGTTATTTTTCTGGTTACGAAGGTTTCACCACGCCGGCTAGATTCATGATTAAACAATATACCATTACATGCATAGATACCATATGCCTCACGATAGTTTACGGTAATCCAGTATGCATACAGCTTTGCCACCCCATAAGGAGAGCGCGGATAGAAAGGTGTGTTCTCATTTTGCGGTATAGTTTGAACCAATCCATATAGTTCTGATGTAGAGGCTTGATAAAACCTAGTTTTATTCTGCAGCCCTAAAATTCGGATAGCTTCAAGAATCCGCAGAGGCCCCAAGGCATCCACATTAGCCGTATATTCAGGTTGCTCGAAAGACACAGCCACATGACTCTGAGCAGCCAAATTATAGATTTCATCCGGCTGAATTTGCTGGATCAAACGCAATATATTGCTGGAATCAGTGATATCACCATGATGAAGATGAAACTGTCTTTCTCGAACATGGACATCCTGATACAGGTGTTCAATTCTTCCAGTGTTAAACATCGAGGTCCGACGTTTTACGCCATGAACAATATACCCCTTACCAATCAAAAACTCGGCAAGGTATGAGCCATCTTGACCAGTCACACCAATAATCAAAGCGGTTTTCATTTATTATCCTCTATTGAAAACTCTGAATTTTTCCAAACTATTAGCGACAATATCATCCATATCAAAATACTTGTATTCAGCTAGTCTACCGAGGAGAAATAAATTTTTCATTTTCTCTAAGGTATCTTTATATAGTAGATATCGATTCACCGTAAAATCTTGTAGCACGGGATAATAAGGCTCTAGGCCATATTCTGGAAGATAGTCACATGGATACTCAGTAACAATACTGGTATCTAATTTCAATTGTCCAGTCAGGTGTTTAAACTCAGTAATACGGGTATACGGCTCTTCATTGGGATAGTTGACCGTCGCCACCGGTTGAAATTGCGCTTGCTTAATATGCTGATGTTCAAAACGTAATGAGCGATATGGTAGTGGCTCGGGATTATCCGGAATAAGTGCATCAATCATACCGGTGTAAATGACTGGGCCGTTAAAAACATCCCCATCCAAAAGAATTAATTTCTTTTCCCAGTCCAACGAGACACGCTGCACCATAGGTGTCGACAACCTCACTTCAATCAGCGGGTGTGCGAGCATCCGCTCAAACATTGCGGTATAGCCTTCCGCCGGCACCGCCTGCCAGGGATCGGTGAAGTAGCGATCATCCCGACTCACCACCACGGGCACTCGTGCCGTCACCTCGGGGGAGATCTGCTCGGGCGGTACCCCCCACTGTTTACTGGTGTAGTTGACGAAGGCTTTCTGATAGATGAAATCAGCCAATTCACCCAACAGGGGATGCGCCTCTTTGCGTAGCTCTAGGATCGGTACTCTGGCACCATCACCAAACCGGGTGCGCAAGGCATCAATCATGGCGGCGGCTTTGTCGGCCTGGAAGCAACGTTCGATGCTGGTCAGGTTGAACGGGATCGGCACCAACTGCCCGTCGATGCGTGACAACACACGATGCTCATAAGGCAGCCACTCGGTAAACTGCGACAGGTAATCCCAGACTTCCTTGTTATCGGTATGGAAGAGGTGCGGTCCATAGCGATGGATCAACACCCCATGCGCATCATACTCGTCAAAGCAGTTGCCACCGATATGATCGCGCTGCTCCAGTACAAGTACCTTCCAACCGAGCTGGCTGGCCATTCGCTCAGCCATGACGGCACCGGAGAGCCCGGCGCCAATGACGATCGCCTGATAACTCATGCCGCCTCTCCAAACAGTTGTTGCATAACCCGTGCTGGATGGGCCCGCTGCATCCAAGCCAGTTGGTGTCGCTCATCGAAGAACCAGCCTGGCGCCAGCTTCGCTACCTCGGTAACTGACTGTTCGATAAGCTGCGTGAAGCGGGCAACGTCATCCTGCCGCAGAAAGTAGAGTGCGGCAGAGTAATAGTGATGGGCACGCCCCTGGGCAATGGCCACAGGATCCGCCCCAAACGCAGCGGCGTTATCACAGGCGCGCAGCAGATCGCGCAGCGACTGCTCACGACGTTCTGCCGATTTGCGGGTCTGTCCGCCAAAGCTCTGGGTATGGAAGCGATAGCGGCCCAATAATTCGGGGATAAAATCCAGCGTCCCCGTATTGTGGGAGAGGTTCAAGATGTGCCAGGGATAATCGAGGATGATCTTGCACCCCTCATCGATGGCATTTTCCATCCCTTCATAACGGCGGAACATTATGGAACTTGCATTGACGAACACCCCGAAGCGGATCAATGCCTCCCGTGTCATCACGGGTTCAAGATAGCGGGCATTGTAATAATCACGGGTGAATAGCTTGATCCGTGCGCCAGTTTCATCATCAAACATCTCCGCTTCGTGGTAGCAAAGGGTGCAACCGGAATGCACGTCCAGATAATCTGCCTGACGTTGCAGCTTGCCCGGCAGAGCCAGATCATCCCCGTCTACATAGGCGATATATTCGCCGTTCGCCTCTCTCAACAAGCGTTTCTGGGTCTTGGCCAACCCCATATTCTGCGAATTCTGTAGTGCCTTGAGTTGCGGCCACTGCTGCGCTAGCCGCTGCATAATGGCCCAGGAGTCATCGCTCGAGCCGTCATCAATGGCGATCACTTCAAAATCGAAATTGGTTTGCTGTTCCAGCAGACTTAGCAGACAGGGCTCGATAAAGCGCCCGAGGTTATACACCGGCACCAGTACGCTGACTTTCATAGAGAATCCAGAATTAGAGTAAAAAAGAAGCGAATTGGAGA
This sequence comes from Aeromonas sp. s13, assembly GCF_040907905.1. Taxonomy (NCBI): domain Bacteria; kingdom Pseudomonadati; phylum Pseudomonadota; class Gammaproteobacteria; order Aeromonadales; family Aeromonadaceae; genus Aeromonas; species Aeromonas sp. s13. The sequence goes on from NZ_JBFOCS010000072.1 coordinate 79,934, forward strand.
AAATGGACAAGGCTACCGCACGGTCTCTGTCAACCCTTCCTGCCCTTGATGGCAATATTTACTGCAAGAGCCGTGCCTGACCAAGCTAATTCATTGATATAACTTGATTTATGTGACCTGGCATCCACTATTCAATGCGAGCAAGTTGACGGCTGCAGGCCACCAGCATGTCGATGCCGTCCCAGAGCCATTCGAATGCCAGCGCTTGTCCCGGACTTGCCACCCTATCGATACGGCAGCAAGGCGACAGCTGTAGCGCATACTCAAACCGCATTTTATCTGGCCCAACCCAGACACAGGTCTGCATATCCCAAGGCTGTAACAGCAACTCATCAAGGGTATCGGCAACAAATTCGGCAACTGTACCTCCTCCGATGTGTGCAAGCCGCAAAGAGGCGGTGGGAGTCAATAAGGTGACGCCAGAGAAGGTGTCAAGCTTCATATGGCCATCATGTGCGGCATTTTGTTGACTATTAATAAGGCGTTCCATCATCAGGGAGGGATTATCTGCAAATGGGGCGAAGCTCCCTTCGAGCAGACAACGGCGCAACGCACTGGTGGGAGTGCCCAACCAGCAAATGGTGGTGGGGGACGCGCAGGCTTGTTGATTGAAACGGGTAAAGTCTTGTTGCAAAGCCGCAACCAATTGCCGCCACGCGGCTGCATCCAGGCTGGCGAGCCATTGGCTATCAAATACCGCCATGGAGCGACGATCCGGAAACACAATTTCCTGAGCGCGGGGTGAAAGCGGAATAGCCCGTACCCGGCCGATAGTTTCATCACCGCCCCAAATGATGCGAAGGCGGCACCGGGCCGACAGCCAGGCGGTGACGCGCTCGTCATGGTCATACCGGATAAAACGGGTACGCGAGGCAATCTCTTGCCACTCGGGCAGAGAGAAGAGCTCGTTCAGGATGGTCAGCATGGCCTCTTGCACCGGGTCGATGCGCGATGAGAGCCGAATCACGGAACCATTACCCATCAGCAGCGCCATGATCCAGGAGTAGAACGCGACGGTCGGCACGTTGGAGGGGACCAGATGAAAAACCATCCCCAGCGGTGCCCGTCCCGCCATGCGCTTGCGCTGTACCTCAATCTGGCGCGGCCGCAACCAAAAACCAAAGGCGGCCAAATCCGGATTCTCTCGCCCCCCCTGCTGCAGACGTGCAGAGAGCGCAGCCACAAAGTCACCTATGACGGGCGCAAAACTTGGTAGCGGGCGAGTGACAAAACCTTGCCAGCCGCTGACGGGAGCCGCGAAAGCAACCTCTGGCCCCGCTTGCCACATGACATCTTCTACATCTGATCGGCTCACTGGAAAGTGTCGCTGCATCCCCTCACCTCGGCGCCTTGCTGACGTCCTGATACATGGAAATAACGGCCACGACGGCCGCAGGGGCAATCATCCTCCCCCAGCAGCACGCCGAGATCCTCGGTCAGCAGGCTGTGGCCTGGATAACTTTGGGGAATGGCAGAGATCACCTGCAACAAGCCGGGTTGGCCGACCCCGAGCGGTCGATGGGTCAGCGGATCCCGCACCAGCAGCTCAGCAAAGAGAGGCGCATGCAGATGGCCCTGCTCGCACTCGACAAACACCGACCCCACCTGCTCCACCATGCCATAGAAGTTGTGGACCCGACTCAGCCCCAGCTGTTCGCGGCAGCGGTCCTTGAAGGCAGGATTGTCCACCGCTAGGTGCTGCAGCTTCTTCCAGCCACCACTGTGAAAAAGCGTGCCCTGCGTCAACGGCAGTTGCAGACCGCGCTCACGCAGCGGCTCCAGCAAACATTGCCAGACCATGAAGGTAAAGCCGAACAACAGGACCGGCTGGCCTGCATATTTGTCACAAAACGCCTCGATGACCGGCCAGTTGGGCCGCATCTGCTCATCGAGGGCATAGGTATGGTCTCGGCCAAGGAAGGAGAGCCCAAGCGCACCGGCGCCTCGGGCTGAAAAACCGCTGCGGTTTTGGATAAGAGCTGGTTGCTCCACCAGCAGCATGGGCAGCCGTTGCTTGCCGACAAACTCTTGCAAGATTTTCACCAGCACCTTGCTCTGCAGGGCGGCTGTATCTCGATCCAGCACGATCCGTGACGGCGTTCCGGTTGTGCCAGAGGAGGTGAGCACCTTGAATACTTCTTCTTGCGGCACGCTCTGCCATTGGGCCAATTTGAACAGGCGAGCGGCCAGATAGGGAAGCTCTTGATAGGTCGAGGCCTGACCCCAGCCAAACGCCGTCAGAATATTGGCAAAGGCTGGGCACCCCTGCGCATGGCGCTGCGTCAATTCATTCAGACGAGCAAGGAGCAGCCCACTTTTTTCCTGTTGGGGCAGCCCGAAAACCGGCGCATCAAACAACCTGTTCATAGCTGCTCCAGCTCAGCTAATAGGGCCGGATAATCAATCTTCATATTGCTGCGTCGTGGCAAATGATGTTGGTAGATGCGTACGCTTGATGGCGGCACCATCAGCCAGCGGGCTAGCTCCAGCTGCAGTGCGTCACTGGGGCACGCATCTGCCTCGATGGCTACCAGCAGGCGATCATCGCGGCCAGTCGCGGCGCAGGCATAGCCCCTCCCCTGCAACCAGGCCTCCACTTCAGCCAAGCTTACCCGTTTGCCAAACAGCTTCAGGAAACGGTTGAGTCGCCCGGTCAGATAAAATCGGCCCGCCTCATCACAACGAGCCAGATCGCCGGTAAAGAGCGCATCCATATCACGTTCCCGAACCAGATCTTCAGGGCGCTCGGCATAGCCAAGCATCACGTTTGGCCCTTGGTAAACCAGCTCCCCCTCCCCGTCGGGGAAGCCGGGCTCATGACGCAGAGAGAGGCACCCGCCCGGTACGGCACGGCCGATGGCATCCGGGGCAATCATCACTTCATCGTGTGCCAACCAGGCGATGCGCGGTGCCGCTTCGGTCTGGCCATACATCACGAAAAAACGGCGTCCCAGTGCAGCGGCCTGCTCGGCAAACTGTTTTGCCAGTGCTGGCTCAAGTCGTCCTCCGGCCTGGGTCATTGTCATCAGACAGGGATAACGCGCCCAGTCAAAACGCAAGCGGTTTAGCATCTGAAAGGTAAACGGTACCCCCGCCACACTGGTGACCTGATGGCGATTGACCTCATCCCAGAATTGGCGCGCAAGGGGACTGGCAGTGCATGAAACCAGCGAGGCGCCAACCAAAAGATGGCTGTTAAGTACCGACATACCAAAGGAGTAAAAAAGTGGCAACGAGGTGATGGCTCGCTCACGCCCGTTCAGCGCCAGATATTCGGCGATGGCCGCAGCATTTGCATCAAGATTGGTTCGCGACAATCGCACCCATTTGCAGGAGCCGGTACTGCCCGATGTCGGCAGCAGCATGGCCAGCTCAGGGTGAAGCGAGGGCGCATCGCCAAGATGCGCAACTGCCCCATCCTCCAATACCCGCAGACTGACACCAAAGCGCTGGCACTGCTCATGGTGCAACTGGGCATCCTGTGCAGGGTCGGCCAGCATGATGGCGTGGCCATCACGCAGGGCCAGCAAGTAGTGAAGCAGATGCAGGGTGGACGTCACAAATGGCAGGTAGACCAAATGACGACCAACGGGATAGGTGGTGGCCAACTGCGCCACACGCCGAGCCAGCTCCCCATAACTGAGCCACCCCTCTTGCGGGTCTCGCCAGGCTGGCTCGTCATTACTTTCAACCAGATGTGTCAACAAATCAGGCTGGCTCAAATCACCATCCCCCCATCGACCCCAATCACCTGTCCGGTCACATAGCTCGACAAGTCGGATGCAAGAAACAGGGCCACCTTGGCCACTTCATCTGGCGTACCAATCCTCCCCATTGCGATGCTGGCCACCCGCTCGGCAAACTTATCTTGCGGGATGGCGTGCGCCATATCGGTATCAATAAAACCTGGGGCAATCGCATTGACCCGGATCTGGCTGGCGGCCAGCTCCTTGGCCAGTGACTGGGTAATACCGATCACCGCCGCCTTGCTGCCGGCATAGCTGCTGAGCCCCGCCGCCCCCACCTGCCCCATCAGGGAGGCGAGATTGATGATGCTGCCACCACCGCTGCGTTGCATCAGGCGGACGGCATACTGGCTGCTGTAGATCACGCTAAAGGTGTTGTTGCTAAACGTCTTTTGCAGATGGACCTGGCTCGCCATCCCCAATAACGCCTCTTCCAGCATGCCGGCATTGTTGACCAGCACATCCAGCGATCGGCTCTGGGTAAAAAGCTGTTGAAAGGCCTGCTTGACCGCCGACGGATCAGCCACATCAAAACAGAGAGGCTGGCAGGGCACGCCAAACTCTGAACCGAGCGCGGTAGCCAGCTGGCTCATCGCCACCTCATCACGGCCTCCCAGCCACAGTTCAGCCCCCTGAGAGGCAAACTGACGGGCAATGGCAAGGCCGATGCCACGCCCGGCACCGGTGATCAACACCCGTTTGCCTTGCAGCAGCCCCGTCATCAGAAAGCGATCCCGTATTTGGCCAGGATCTCACGCGCCTTGCCGACCGAGCTCATGTCGATAATGTCATCGGTGTCGAGCAATACACCGTAGTTATCCTCCAACTGGGCAATCAGCCCCATGTGGGCGACGGAATCCCACTGCGGGATGCTATTGTAGGCCAGCCCATCGCTGACGCTGCCGATATCGATACCCAGAGCCTCGGCAAAAACCTGTTCCAATGCGATTGTCATCTGAAAAATCTCCGTAGCCGCTCACGGGCGGCATAGTAATCCGCAGGCAGCAATTCCAATGCGAAAAATCCGTTCTCTTGCCCTATCTGACGGTAACCCAGTTGTTCATTCAAGCGCAGGGCCGAGCGATTGTTCTCCCGAACCAGGGTCCGGATACAACCGATGTGCAGCTCATCAAAACCCTGATCAAGCTGGGATAAGGCAGCAGCAATCGCCAACATGGGATGCCGTACGGTCGAGTTGCCCAGATAGAGTCCCGCATCGGCAATCGCCTGACCCTGCAGCTTACCCTGGCACTCACCTTTCAGATTGACGTAACCCGCGCGCACGCCCTTGCACCAGAGCACCCAGTGCTGCTGATCCTGTCGCTCACGGGTGGCGGCGAACCATTGGCGCTGTTGCCGTGGTGAGATACGCGTCTGGGATACCATCTGCATTCGCACCTCATCCTTATTGCGCCAACGTCGCAAGGCAGGAAGATCCCACGGCTCTATCGGGCGTAACTCAACGCCATAGCTCATCTTAAACGCCATCCACTTTTCATGACCTGTCTCTCTTATCGACCACACAGCTGCCATTCCGTAGCAAAAATCGATAATACAAGGAGAAAAACCAGTATAATATCAAAAATAATCAAAGAGTTGTCATCGATTATCCTGGCTTTGGCCAGTCATTAATCCAGCAGAGAGAGCCCATCATGGCCATCGCCATTATCCCAGCCCGGGGTGGCAGCAAACGCATTCCACGCAAGAATATCCGTCCCTTCTGCGGCCAGCCCATGCTCGCCTATGCCATCCTGGCGGCGCAAAAATCTGGCTGTTTCAGCAAGGTGGTGGTCTCCACCGATGATGAGGAGATTGCCAAGGTCGCCCGTCAACTGGGCGCGGATGTGCCATTTCTGCGGCCAGCCAACCTCGCCGATGATCACACCGGTACCACCCCTGTGGTGATCGACACAATCCAGCGGCTCGACCAGCTCGGCATCCAGGCAGAGCACTACTGCTGCATCTATGCCACTGTCCCGCTTATTCAAGCCGATGACTTGAAGGCCGCCCATCAGCGACTGATCGCAAGTAATGCTCCATTTGTCTACACCGTGGCCGAATTCGGCTTCCCTATCCAGCGCGCCGTGCGCATGGATGAGCAGGGCCGGGTCACCCCCTTCTGGCCGGAGCAGATGACGAAACGCTCTCAGGATCTGGAGCCTGCCTATCAGGATGCAGGCCAGTTCTATTGGGGGACGCGGGCTGCCTGGTTGGGCGGGATCAGCCCCGTCGGCGGAGAGGGGATCGGCCATATTCTGCCAAGACACAGGGTGGTCGATATCGATACACCGGAAGATTGGCACCTGGCCGAATTGCTCTATCAAGTGCTGGCCCAAGATGACGTTTAAGGTAGCCTTCCGGCTCGATGCCGGGGCCGAGATTGGGCTGGGTCATCTGATGCGCTGTCTGGCCATTGCCGATCGGCTGAAAACGGCTGGCGCCGAGTGCCACTTCCTCTGCCATCAGCTACCTATGCACCTCTTGCCACTGCTGCACTCCCACCAGCATCACGCTCTTTGTAGTCTGGACGATGCAGGCCCCTTGCCCACCTTGGTCCCGGAGTGGCTGGTGTGTGATCACTACCAGATTGATCGACAGATCGAGCAGACACTGGCAATCCACTGTGGTCAGTTGCTGGTGATCGACGATCTGGCCGATCGCCCTCATCATGGTCAGTTGCTGCTGGATCAGGGGCCACTGCGCAGCACAGCCGATTACCAGTCACTCGTCCCTGCCGACTGTCGGCTGCTGTTGGGCACCGACTATGCCCTGCTGCGCCCTGCCTATCGCCAGCTTGCACGCCAAAAGGTCAGCCAGTGGCAACGTGGCCTCATCTGCTTTGGTGGTGCCGATCCGGCCGGAGCCTGCCTCATCACCCTCAACAGCCTGGCTCGACTGCCTTGGGCCCGCACTATCCGGTGGACCCTGGTGGCGGGCGGCGCCAATCCCTTCTGGCCCGAGCTGGAACAGAGAGTGGCTGAACTGACCGACCTCGATCTGGTGCTGCTGCGCCAGAGCGACCAGATGGCGCAACTGATGCAACAACACGACTTTGCCATTGGCGCTGCAGGCGGCATGACCTGGGAGCGGGCCTGTCTCGGCCTGCCGACCCTGGCGGTGCCCATCGTCGACAACCAACAGTTTAACGATGAGGTGATCGCCCGCTTTCAGCTGGCAGAGCGGCTGACCCTGAGCGAACTGGATGAGCCTGAGCTGCTGATGCAGGCCCTGCAACGACTTGAATTGCAAGCAGATGACTATCGCCTCCGCGGTCAGCAACAGGCCGACGGGCTGGGGCTGGATCGGCTCACCGCCTGGTTGCTGCCACAATCCGATTATCAGCTGTTACCTGATGGTCAACAGTGGCAACTACGCTATGATGACAAACCACTGCTAACCCTGACTCTGGACGGTCAGCATCTGACATGGCAGGCCGCCCGGCCACTTCAACCAGCGGAGTGGCAAGAGCTGGCACATCGCTTGCAAACAATTTTCTCCCAATTTCCCCTCTATCTTGCCGAGCCACCGCAGATAGCGCCCCCTGCCCCCTGGCAGCCGGCGCCGCAAGGCTGGCAACTTGGCACAGGAATCTGAACACAGATGCAGATCGATCATCGCCCCATCAACCAGGAACATGCTCCCTATGTGATTGCCGAACTGTCGGCCAACCACAATGGCAATCTGGACCGCGCCCTGGCTATTATGACCGCCGCCAAAGCAGCGGGTGCCAGCGCCGTCAAGCTGCAAACCTACCGCCCGGATACCATCACCCTCAAAAGTGATCGACCGGAATTTCAGATCCACGGCGGTTTGTGGGATGGCCACAGCCTCTATGACCTTTATGAGTGGGCGCACACCCCCTGGGAGTGGCACCAGGCGCTGTTTGCCAAAGGGCGCGAGCTGGGCCTGACGGTCTTTAGCAGCCCGTTCGACTTCAGTGCGGTGGACTTGCTTGAATCACTGGACTGCCCGGCCTACAAGATCGCCTCCTTCGAGCTGGTGGACTTGCCCCTTATTCGCTACGCCGCCCAGACCGGCAAGCCGCTTATCATGTCCACCGGCATGGCGAACGAGGCCGAGATCGCCGCCGCGGTCGAGATGGCGCTCAAGCATGGCAACGGACAGCTGGCACTGCTGCACTGTGTCAGCGGCTATCCGGCGCCAGCAGCCGAGTACAACCTGCGTACCATCCCCATGTTACGCCAGCGCTTCGGGGTCGAGGTGGGTCTCTCTGATCACACTCTGGGATCGGCCACGGCCATCGCCGCCACTGCGCTTGGGGCGACCCTCATCGAGAAACACTTCACCCTGGCCCGAGCCGACGGCGGGCCGGATTGCGTCTTCTCCATGGAACCGGCCGAGCTCACCGAGCTGGTGGCCTCGGTCAATACCGCCCATGCTGCCCTCGGGGTGGCTGACTACCAGCTCACACAAAGCGAACAGGGCAACCGAGCGTTTCGCCGCTCCCTCTATCTGGTCAAAGATATTGCGGCAGGAGAGGAACTCACCGCAGAGCACATCAAGTCGGTGCGCCCTGCCCTCGGCCTGCCTCCTGCCGATTACGATCGACTCATCGGCAAGCGGGTCAACCGCAATCTGAGCGCCTGTCAGCCTCTCAACTGGGAGTGGATTGCAGAAGATGAATGAAGATCTGTTGCGCCACCATCTGGCGATCATCGAACAGCGTTGGCCACGGCTTGCTGCCCACCTCACGGTGGCACAGCTGGGCGATCTGCAGGTTGAACTGTGTGAAGGCATCAGCAGCACGCTGCTGGTCAATGGCATCCAGCTGACAAGTCGTCACAACCGGGTAGCAGAAGCCGAATTGCAAGCAGCCAGTCTGCCTATGGCTCCGGTTCTACACCTGTACGGCACAGGCCTTGGCGATTTGCCGCGAACATTACTGGCGCGCAGCGATCTGCGCACCCTGCATATCCATATCCTCAACCAAACTCTTTTCACTTTGGTACTGGCGCTGCTCGAACAGGATGATTGGCTGCAAGACCCCCGAGTGCATCTAACCATGGCTTGCGACGAGCAGGAGATACTCCTGCCCTTCTTCGCTCTACCCAGTGAACTGGAGCTGGCAGAAGAGAGTGCTTGTCGTATTCGTGGACGTTTGATGAGCGAGATACTGGCTGGGTACACTCGCCAGCGCTTTGATCCCGCATCGCCACGGATCTTAAGCCGGCTGACTGAGAATATGTCTCTGGTGGCAAGTGATGGTGACGTCAGCTCTCTATTTGGCTCTCGTCCTGATGGCAGCGCACTGATCATCGCCAGTGGACCCACCCTAGCACAACATCTGCCAAAACTGGCTGGCTGGCTGGATCATCATCCAGACTGGCTGGTGATTTGCGTCGATACAGCACTGGTTTCGTTACGCAGTTATGGCCTTGCACCTCATGTGGTAGTCAGTATCGATGATGCTATTACCCCGGACAGGTTGCCAGGAGCAGGGTTGGATACAGTCCCTCTTGTCTACGCGCCCATGGTACCATCCGATACTCTGAATGCTTGGCCAGGACCACGGCTTACCACCTACTCAGCCAGCCCCATGTATGCAGCGCTGGCTCGGGAACATCCCAAGGGAACCCTGCATCAGGGAGGAAGCGTCATTCATCCGACCGTCGATCTGGCAGTACAGATCGGATGCACTGAGGTACTCCTGCTTGGTTGCGATTTTGCCTTCCCTGGCGGCCAGACCCATGCCGGTTGGCAAGACGGAGCTCTCGGCCCCAGCGCCAGTCAGGCACTGAGCTGGGCCGTAGATGGCCATGGGAAACGGGTCAGTACCAATCCCAACTTCACAACCTATCAAATTGAGCTGGAACGCTATATGGCAGCCCATCCCGAAGTTCATTTCTGGAACAGCAGCCGAGATGGTTCAGCTCTGCTCGGTAGTGAATATCATCCGGACTTTGCATCATGACGCTCAAACACCATTGCATCTCCCTCGCCCACCGTTTTCGGCTCGGCCATCATGTGGAGAGTGCCCTGACCCTGCCTGATTTGCTCGAACAGGTGTTGCTGACGCTCCCACAGGAACATCACAACGAAGCAGCCAGAATCATTGGCGCCTTGCTGGCATGTCAAGAGCGCCATGACTGGCTTGGGTTAGCCGATTGGCTGGAAAGTGAACTGGCAGCCCTGTTAAGCACCTAGACCGGACTGAGCAAGCCAGCTTCGAGCAACATGTCTGCCAGCTGGCGGGCTTGCCAGAATGGAATGTGGATCGTCTCGGCAATCTCGAACAGGGTCATCTCTCCATCACTGTAAGCAAGGAGGTTCATCATGTCCCGCACAGCCCATCCTGACCAGCGGGTCGATAGATCCGGATAAAGACCGCGCTTGCCCATTTGTGGCTCGCAAAGCACCGTTACTCGATAACGTCCATCCAGCTCAATACATTCAATTGCCCTGCGCACTGCCATAAAGCCTCCCGCCAAGCCAGCAGGCGTTACGATAGAGAGATCATCAAGCGAGGTGTGATACTCAGGGTAACAACCATATTTGGTGCGCATAATCGAGGCGATCGGCAGGTCAACCCCGGGAGCGCACAGCTGACGCTCATTGGAACCTCGATCCAGAAAGCTGAAACGATGAAATCCCGGGTCAATGTGGGCAAGAGCGTGCAATGCGGCTCTGTCAGCCAATGTACCACCACGGCGTGAGGGCAAATAGGAGTAACCACGTTCATCCCCAAGACAAGAGAGGTTGAACCCCGCCAGCGTCTGTGCTTGCAGGTGTGCCAAATGGCGTGACAGGTACACAATGGCGCCCAACGTTTCAGGCACTAATATGAGGCGATAGCTATACCGGCGACGCGGCATACTGGCGAGCCAGGCCATCAAAAACACACCGACCAAGGGACCCGAAAGCTCGTTGTTGGCCATGGATGGATGGCAAAGATAGCTTGACAGCAGGATCTCTTGCTTGCTCTCTCCTGCCAAACACATATCTGCATAAGTCAGTGACCCCGGAGCAAGCGTCGCATCGATCACTACCCGGTACTGCCCTGGCTGCAACTGTTCACGAACCCTGTGAGTCAGACAAAAGCCCCACCGACGCCGGTAGTAGGAAGTGACATAAGGAATGGCATCAGGCAACTCCGGTAACGAGTGCAGGTGCGGCTGCAGTTCTTCCAAGGACAGAATCGTATCAACAGGCTCTGAATACCCCACCAGATGCAGATTGTGATCGCGAAAATCGACTACCCGACGCCCATCCGGCCCCACTATGTAAGCCTCGCGTACGTTCCATTCTTCAGGCACTTGCCAGTCAAAACACTCAGTACCGGTCAGCACTTCGTGAACCTGCAACTCCGGCAGGCAATGGCATAGCAATGCCAGGCTTTCTCGAACGCCATTACCGGTCAGGCTGCGATTGATAGGATAAAGGCGCGCCGCCAGATCATACATGGCCTGGCCAATCTGCGTCGGGTCTTGCCAGTCTGCAGGTAAAAAATCTGTGTCAGGAGTCATGGGTATGCTGAACCAATTCGACAATGTGCCCAAGCGGGCTTAGGAAAAATTGAACGTGGGCGCCGCCAAAGGCGATAGCCGGCTGGCTGGGCCCGAGGGGAAGGTGGCGCTGAGCCCGAAGTCGTTCGGCTGCCATCGCTATATCTGCCACTTCATAGGCCAGATGATTGAGCAGGTTATGGCGCGTACGTAACGCCTGGCTGACCGGGCTATCTTCACCGGCCGGGGCAATCAATTCGTAGCAAATCCCAGCCTCATCGTATGCAAAACAGATGTGTACCCGCTGCAAAGGATCGAGCACCGGCTCGCTAAATCGGGAAATCCCGAGAGCCTCGCGGCAATAGCAAACCCCGAGCTCGAGCTCGGATACCACCAACCCGATATGATGCAGTTTCATGCTCCCTCCCGGATGAGTGCATGAGGATGATCTGCTATGAGTTGTTTGGCCACCGCGGCAAAGTCGGCGCAACGAACCGCCCAGACCGGCAACCTGCCAAACAGCGCTTGTCGCCACTTGTCCTGGCTCTTGAGCGCATCAACCAGACGGGAAATATCAATCTCGCTGGCCAGATCGAGTCTTCGCACAAAGTAGTCACAATACCAGGGGCGCACAGCACCGCCCTCGCAGATTTCACCCTCGAAGCGCTTCATAAAGCGATAATCGACACCAAGTTGCTGCTCAACATAGTGGGTGAAGGTAATGCGATCGGGATGGCAAGCAAAACCGGCAATCCAGCCATCATGGGCAGCCAACCAGGCAAAGGGGCTATCTTGACCAAAACAGTCATGACCGCCAGCGGTAATAATCTCGTCCCCCCCCGCCCCCCATACGGCCATGCTGAAGATAGGGTCGCGGGTACGCCCCACATCAGGCAGAGTGCGAAACAGTTCCGTCATCAGGCCCACTTCACTGGGAGACGTCACCCGGTCGAAACATACCTGGCGTGTCAGGCTATAAGTGAATGTAGGCACCAACAGAGTGCCCTCGTCTCCAAGCCACTCCTGTATCCCGCTCCAAAAAGCGTGCATTCCAGCGTTATTACTCTGACCAGGAAACTGGGCTACAGCCATAGCGTCAGAGTGAACCATCAAGGCACTTCCGCGCGCGATCCCTAGCGTGCTCAAAGTATGAGATAGAGCCTCAATCACAGGGCAAGACCACGACGCAACAGCGCATCACGAATATCCTGAAGTTGCTTCATCGTCGCCAGCTCTTCAGGCTCGAAGCGTACCGAGAACGTCTGTTCAACCAGTAACAGAAAATTAAAATGACCGAGCGAATCCCATTCCGGAAAGGCCCCAAGTCCCAACTGATAGTCGCCTCGCGTGACGGTTGCAGAAGGAAACTGCTGTTCTAACAAAGTGAAGAGATCAGTCATGGTGATAAAACTCCAAAAAAGGCAAATTCAGCTGTGCAAGCGCCAGACTATGGAAATGCTCATGAGAGAAACGGGTGGGATCCGGATTATCACAGGGGGTCAACGACAGGGATGCCAACCATGTCAGCGCAGGTTCATTACGTGCACAACGGTTCGAGCCAATAACCAAGCGCTCGATCCCCGCCTCGCGCAATGCAGCAGAGACTCTATCCAGTAACCAATATTCGAGCCCTCTGGACAACACTCTGCAACTCAGAGCCAGCGTATCGAGCAATGCCAGTTTGGGCGTGAGGTTTATGATCAGCACCAAGCCAACCAAACCATGATCGGCAAAGCGATCCTGCAACGACACTAGCCAGCACCAGCCAGACTGCGCCAGCCGTTTGAGCTCGCTCGCCTCATATCGCTGACAGGAGAGATTAAACTGGTTGGTTTTATGGATGATCTGCTCGGCACGAGCAAGGTTATCCACCGCCAACGGCTGTATCGACGCACGCAACGACAAGGAGGCGAGAAAATGTTGTTCACTGCCAACCTCGCTACGTAACCGGGCGGCATCTGCCAATGCCAGATAGGAGGCCTGACGAACAGCGTCATCACCACTGAAGGTACGCGAGAACCCCCCATAAGTGAGCAAGGTTGTAGGCCATGCCCAAATATCTGCTGGTGGTTCAATGACATCGACTTGTGGCAGGGCATGGCGAACTTCGGCCCTTTCCAGGGGGGAATCATCCCAGAAGACCAAGGCCTCAAGCCCCAGATTGAGGCTGGCAGCAATATGTCGCAAACCTTGAGATTTAGAGCCCCAACCAATGGCAGACGCTGCAACATTTCGCCTTTTGAGTCTCATGGCGCCATGCTGCTCAAACACCAGCCAAACATCTGCAGGCTCGTTTTTAGAGCACAATGCCAATAACACGCCACGCTGATACCAATAGAGCGCCGCATCCTGAAACGACTGATAGAGTTTGCCGAGACCGTCCTGACCAAGGTACAGTCCAGTCAACCCCTCTTCACCCACTACCCCCCCCCACAGGGTATTGTCACAATCGAGCACCAGCACCTTGCGTATCGGCGCCTGATCAAGCATCCAACGCGCAGCAATCCAGTCGGCAAGGCTGGTCAAGCCGTGCATCGAGAGAGGACAAGAAAGAAGGTAACGATTACGCTCGTCCACACAATGGGCTCGCCCCTGCTCATAGAGCCAGCGACCCAGCCCCAAATCCCTAATGTGGTGACGTGCAAGTGCTCGGGTAAAACAGATATCCAGCTGCATCATCCAGGGGTGAAGAGCGCCACTCACACCGCCTCCTTGCAGTGAACAAGCACCGAGATAAAGATGAGGGAGCCCCCGCAGTGGTGAGAGCAATCCTTCCAACCAGGTGTCGATGGTTTCGGACAATGCAGATTCAGCCAAGGTGTGCCAATGCTGGCATTCGCTGTCGGTCAGCAGTTGTTCCCAAAACCAGAGCACCAGATGTCCGTCACAAGCGGCCATCGGCTGCCATTGACCTTGAGGACAAAATTGCAACTGTGCATGTCGGGCCAAAGGAGCCCATGCCACATTACCGGGCATGAGAAATGCGGTGGATGCCAGGGAAAGGGTGGCCATATATGCACCTGAAAGGATTAAATACTTCTATATCATACTGTTAGGGAATGGAGATGAACAGTGTCATCCCCATCCGATTCAAGGACTAACGCTTGAACACATCCAGGCCGGTAAAGTAGGTGGTATCATGGCCATCGAACGCATCGGCATACATCACTTTGCTATCCTCGAAGAATAACTCCAGAATTGCCTGCGCCTCTTTTATCTTGCCCGCCAGCACCTCGGGTTCTGCTGTCACCTGCGCCATCATTAGGCTGATGATATTGGCGTAGAAATAGTTAATTGAACCAATCAACACACGATAGAGATGTGATTCGCGGCTCATCAGCAGATAGAGCAGATAGTCGTGATGGCGTTGCATCATGGCCAATACCGCATTGTGTTCACAGGCTACTTGGCGCCAGTCATCGCGTAACTTGTCTACCAGCTCAACGAACAGCGGCACCTGCAATGCAGCAGCGAAATCAACGCTGCTCATGTCAAAGGACTGGAAACAAGTGGCCATAACTTCATCCATGAGCGGGATTTTGTCGAGTACCGGCCATTCAGGTTGCAACGATTCAACACGACGAGGGATTGCCCCTTCTATATAAGCGCCGTCACTACTGTTGACGCACTGCATCTCGGGATAATCACGCAATACACTGGCCATATTATGAATGGCTAGCCCAAATAGATGGTTTATACGCACTTCCTCGCCAAAGTTACCCGGTGCCGGGAAAGTATCCTTTAAATTTTCCTCGTATTTCGCCTCTTGCTTGTCGTTGTAATAGAGACTAAGGCTGGAGTGATGCTGTCCGGCTGTTTTATAGCCATTGTCTATGCCAAACAGATATACCTGCTTGAAGCCAAGCAAGGCCGCATAATTGAGGCCGGTATTACCGACGAACGGGTTGGAAAATTCGATAGTATCGTACTCGAATGCCTGACCAAATGCGCTAATCAGCATGGAGAACATTGGCTCGTTGGGCTTGAATGCCAATCCTGTTTTGCGAAAGAAGCGCTTGCATTCAGGATGGATGACATCAACGCTCAGGAACACCGTATCCTTGAGAAAGTCATCGGCGTTGAGGATGCTAAGAAAATCTGCTGAACTTTTGGTGCGCTCCACTGCAACATAGATATCCGGTTTTACGCCAGCTTTGTAAAGCGCGCTCACCGCTGTACCGCAGGCAATGATGATGGCCTGCTGCTGATGCTGCCGGATGAACTCGATGCTCTGATCCAGCGAAGGGCCATTACCGATCACGAAGATCGGCACCTGCTCGAAGGCACGGGTATCACGCCACCGTTTCAGGAAGGGGGTGCCATCTTGCAGATGGGTGTGGCTATGGGCAAGCGCATAGATGTTGTCATCAAAGAATCCCCATCCTGTCTTGAGCAGATAAAACTCGTTTTCCACCTGTGTGATCAAGGCGTGCAGCTTCGGCGAGTGGTAATGACAGAACGAGAAATAGCTCGCCGACCAGAATGCCCCCTTGCGATGCAAGGCTTCCATCATGTCAGCGACCAGTAATTGCTCGTCAACACCGATAAAGAGGTGAAGAGTGATCGACTCCTCCTCCATGTAGGCGATCAACTGATGCCAGTCAAAGCAGAAGAGCGAGGCATAAAACATGTCAAGATCAGGTTCGAAAGCAAACAGATTCTTGATCTTGCACTGTTCATATAAACAACCGAGCTGGTAGCCCAAGCCAATGCCATACATCAGAGCCAGAGGAATATCGGTATGTAATGCTGCGTTTAGACGCAACCCTTCCAGAGCTGAGTTCTCTTTTAATTTGGAGATTTCATTGTTGTATTTGATATGGATTTGGCCATCGCTATACCACTGGGGCACAAAATCGATGCACTGCAAGACGCTGTGTTCAATGACCTCGGCAATCTGCGACTGAACCTCACTAAATGGATCATCCCCATAAAGCGAGATACCCTCGTCGAGCCACAGAATATTGGGAACGCCGTTTTCGTTACAGAAGAAGCGAAAAGGCCTGGCAGGCTGGTACTCCTTGAAAAAGTCATGAATGGCGGGCATGTACTTGGCAAACGCAGCCATGTTGAGTTCATAGCGCAGCGGAAGCACCTCCTGCATTGCAGTTTCTTGCTGCTTTTGCTGCGCGAGTCGGGCCAACTCATTTTCTATATCTGTAATTTTTTTATGAATATCCATGTAGTACTAACCCGCGTTCAGCTTGTACATATCAGATGCTCGACCTGCTTTTGAAAGTTTCCACAAAGCTGTTTCTGTCTGATTCTTTGCATATTCTATCCGCTCATGTAAGGTTTGAAACTGCACCAATGCTTGTTGGTGCTCCATATCAATAACTACATGTGGCTGGATATGCTGGAAAACAGCATCAAGGAGAATGAGATAATGATCGATCAACTGTTCAGCCATTTGCACATCCTCTTGTTCGAACAAGGTCAGTAACTCTTGACCTGCTGCGATTAATTCTGGCAAACGGTTATTACTCATTCGACTCGGCCCATCTTTTGTTGAGCCAAGGCCTTGTCACGCTCCTCGACAGGAATGGCATCCCAACCGCTTTTCACGGTCAGCATCAGATTTATCACCTCATCGATAGCTGTAATATCCATATCACGGCTGGCATCCATCATCCGAAATTTCATATAGTCATAAAGGGCAAAAAGATCTTCGGGAACCTTACCATAAGAGAGATCAAGCGAATCTTGAAGCCCGTTGATGATAGCCATGGCTTTGGAGATAGATTGGGATTTTTGCTCAAAATCTCGACGTTCGATGGCACCGCGAGCCTGAGCCAGACGCTCCAGGCCCCCTTGCATCAAAAGTTGAATCACACGGTAAGGATCAGCTACTGCCAATTCGGATTGCAGATTCTGGGTGGTATAGGCTTTTATATTTTTACGATACATATGAGACACCACTCATAAATTCAAATTAACTATTTTGGGTATTCAGCAGATTCAAATATGAAGCCGACTTGTTCATCTTGGCCAACATGGCATCCAGGCTTCCGTACCGGGCCCGCAAGGTCTCTTGATACTTGGTCAGTTGAGTGGCAACATCGGACTCTTTGCGGCTCACTTCGCGCAGATCGGAATTCAAAGAGTCTTCCCTTTTCGCCAGCAAACCACCGGTCTTGGAGTAGGTTTCCAGCTGGCTGGCCAGCTGACCTGCAACCCCATCCTTGCCGCCAAAAACCGCCACTACCTGATCGAAATTCTTGTCGATAGCTTCGTTGAATTTGGTATCGTCGATAGACAATACCCCCTTGTTATCCATCTTTATACCCATCTGGAAAATCGTTGAGTAAGTAGAGGACTTTTGCGAAGGCTCGGTGATGGTGCCATTCATCATATTGACCACGGCACGCGTCGTTGCATCGCCCGCCAGAGCACCACCATCATTCTGGCTTTTCCCTGCCACGATAGAGTTGCGCTTGCCAAGCTCATTGCTTTTCTTCACCAGCGCGTTATAGCCGTCGACAAAGCTCTTGACCATGTCCTTGATGCCAGCTTTGTCGGTGGTCACGTCAACTTTGTTGGACTTGTAAGTCTTGGTCACAGAACCATCGCTTGCAGTCGTACTCGTACTATCAGATTCCCTCAAAACTGTCAGTTTGAGGCCAACTATAGTGCCATCAAATGTGTTGGTAGCACTGGTCAGCGTGTTTCCATCTACCTTGATTTGAGCATCTTGCGCGGATTGAGTTTTTGACAATTTAGAAGTGAAGTTATCTGCCAACTCAGTGGTACTTCCGGTGATCACCAGATCCTTGCCACTCCCGCTAACCCCAGAGTCAATCACAAGTTTAGATTTACCATCAGATGTGTTCATGATGTTGACATTAAGACCAAAATTATTACCATCATTATTGATGCGTTTACGAATGGACTGTAGCGAATCCCCCGCCTTCACATCCACATCAAAGGTCTTATCACCAGCCTTAAAGGTCAAGGTTCCATCTTGAGTGATCATTGGAGTAGTCGAAGAGTCAAAACTACCTTCAAATTTGCTGGCCTTCGCCAATTTTTCGACAGTTATATCGTATTGCCCGTTAGAGGAACCCGTTTTGCTCTCCACCTTGAGCACCGGATTATCTTTGTCTTGGGTGATGTTTATGGCGCGTTTATTAAACGCATCATCCTTGGACATGGCCTGGAGTGTCGTCACAAAAGAGGCGATAGCCGATTTCAACTGTCCAACCCCTGAGAGAGTGATCTGGGCATTGGTCTTTTTGGTGGTTATGGGCTGCATCAGTTGTGCTTTCTTGGCATTGACACTCGCAGCAATAACAGACTCCAGATCCAGCTGTGAACCCGCACCAGCAGACGTAATAGTGGCCATTCTCACTCTCCTCGTAAAACTTACGTATTAAATCTCTTTATCAAGCAATAATCCGACTCTTGAGCCACCACCTATTACATCACCTTCACGCAGATCCTTGAGCCGTTTGCTGATAGACAGCAACTCTTCACTTGGGATCTGACGGATCATTGACTTGGTATTGGCGTCCATCACCTTGATAACAACTTGCTCGAGATCCTTTTCGACGCTGAAGTTGACGGTCCATCCCTGCAACTTGCTGAACTCCTGCAAGTTTTGTACCTCTTTTTCAATGTCCTTATCTGAGACATCGGATTTGCGAACCTTCTCTTTGGCTCGCTCCTCTTGTTGCTTTTCCACATCCTGTGTCATCACCCGCTGCTCTTCCGCCATGCCAGATAGCACTTGAGCGGCCGATTGGCCGCTCTTGCTACTTGACTGAAGAGAAGAAGGAGTGACCGATGAGGGAATTCCAATGTCATTGGCCATATCGTCGCTCCTTTTCTATCTCATCACTGCCCGTTAACCCAACAGGGACAGAGCAGATTGCGGTCTTTGGTTGGCTTGCGCCAGGATACTTGATGCCGCCTGCTGCAGGATATTCTGCTTGGTCAGGTTGGCTGTTTCTGTCGCAAAGTCTGCATCACGGATACGCGAACGTGCTGCACTCAAGTTCTCGGACACGTTGGACTGGTTGCGAATGGTCGAGTCAAACCGGTTCTGCACCGCACCCAGCTCTGCCCGTTTGCTATCCACGGCCTTTATCATGAAATCAAGGTTGGCCATGGCTGTCTGGGCATCTTTAGCGGTTTTGATACTGCTGACACTAGTTGTAGTAACCGCTGTAGTTGTTTTGCCAATCGTATAAGGTTCACCTGTGGTGGTGGTAGTTACTGTTGCACTCCCTTTTGTCGCAGATGCAATACCCTTGATCGTGAAAGCAGATGTCATCTTGAAGGTAATTGTTTGCCCTGCATCTGCACCGACTTGGAAGGAGCCCTTATAAGTACCATCAAGCAGCTTTTGACCACCAAAAGTGGTATCGCCAGAGATACGATTTATCTCTGTCGTCAGTTGGTCATATTCCTGCTGCAAAGCAACACGATCATCCGAGTTGTTGGAACCGTTCGCTGATTGCTGAGCCAAAGTGCGCATCCGTTGCAACATGGAGGTCACTTCATCCATCGCACCTTCTGCAGTTTGTGCCACAGAAATACCATCGTTAGCGTTACGGTTGCCTTGATCTAAACCGTTAACCTGTGAAGTCAAACGGTTGGAGATCTGCAAGCCGGCAGCATCGTCTTTGGCAGTGTTGATACGAAGGCCGGATGCCAACCTGGTATAGGAGGTATCCAGCGACTTGTTGGTATTCATCAAGTTACGCTGGGCGTTCAGTGATGAAACGTTGGTGTTAATGTACATAGCCATAAAAAATTCTCCCGAAGAACATGCAACTGCAGGTTGCGTCGTCCAAACAAAACGACGGCCCACCGTTTGAAGAGCAGGTTGAACATGCCTGTCTCTTCAGGCGGGTGTCTGTTTGAACGAACAGGTCACCCGCAGTAGTGCAAACGTTGGATTCCGAACACCCCTCGATTGCTTCACTTTATTTAACGGCAGCACAGAGGCAAGCTTTAGGAAAATTGTTGCCTAAAGCGGCAAGTTTTCTCCGGGAAGCGGCAGCTGGATATGAATTGAGCAGCATCACCATACAACTCACTGCTGATGATGACTCTGTTTACAGGAATAGGCATGTTGGCACGGTTCCTGCTAAGTACTGAGAGAGTGACGTCAATTTGGCGGCACAATAAAAAGAGGCCGGTAAACCGGCCTAAAGATGAGCATATGCTCAGGAGAATATGACCAAGCGTGACAGAACTGAACAACTGGACAACACTTGGCATTACTAGTAGAGATTATATCTCTCCCGATAGAACAGAGTGCGACCCGAACACCCCTTTGTTCCATCTCTTGATCAGGGCGGCCTGAACAACCGCCCTGTTTTCTTTTGTTAGCCTTGCAGCAGTGACAGTGCAGACTGCGGGCGCTGATTTGCCTGAGACAGAATGGTCGATGCTGCTTGCTGCAGAATGTTCTGCTTGGTCAGGTTGGCGGTTTCAGTTGCAAAGTCAGCATCACGGATACGTGAGCGGGCAGCACTAACGTTTTCAGATACGTTCGCCTGGTTACGAATGGTAGAATCAAAACGGTTCTGAACAGCACCCAGCTCAGCACGTTTACTGTCCACAACTTTAATCATGTAATCCAAGTTTGCCATAGCTGTTTGAGCATCCTTGGCTGTGGTAATAGTGCTGATGCTTGTTGTTGAGACATTACCAGTGTTGCTTTTAGTCACAGTGTAAGGCTCACCCGTTGTAGTAGTCGCGACTGTAGCATTCCCCTTCGTAGCCGAAGCCATTCCTGTAATAGTAAAAGCCGATGTCATTCTGAATGTAATTGTTTGCCCAGCATCTGCTCCGACTTGGAAGGAGCCCACATAGCCACCATTAAGCAGATTCTGTCCGCCAAATGTGGTATCTTTAGCTACGCGGTTAATTTCTGTAATTAACTGGGTGTACTCTTGTTGCAAGGCGGTACGGTCATCTGAGTTGTTGGAACCGTTGGCTGATTGCTGAGCCAGTGTACGCATGCGCTGCAGCATGGAGGTCACTTCCTCCATTGCACCTTCAGCTGTTTGCGCTACAGAAATACCGTCATTGGCGTTACGGTTACCCTGATCCAAACCGTTGATCTGAGAGGTCAAACGGTTGGAAATTTGCAGACCCGCGGCATCATCTTTGGCGCTGTTGATACGCAAACCAGATGCCAGTCGAGTGTAGGAAGTATCCAGTGATTTGGTCGTATTCATCAGGTTACGCTGAGCGTTGAGTGATGAAACGTTAGTGTTGATATAAAGGCCCATGACTATTCTCCTAAGCTATTAAATTTACTCTTCTATTTGCTCTGGCTTTATTATTTTCTGTGCCCGATGCGTCTTATTTAACGGCTCGTTTTTGGATGTCTTTAGCATTTTTTTCAACGCTTCATCGCATTAACGCCGCTTACCTTATATATCGGCGGGTCAAGGGAAAACTTAAGGAAAAAATGGGGCCTAAACCAGTGACAGACTCAACCTTCTGAAGCCCGCCAACGGACGTTGTTTCCCAAATAGATGCAGCTTGAATGGAACCAACTAAAGACTTGGTGATCTGATCACCATCATCCTCTTCAAATCTGCATCATGGGCACGTCGCTTCACCCCATCACCACTGGCCTAAATACAACAAGTCTTTGATTAACACTGGTTCACTCACCTTCTGGGTTGATGCCGAGGCCATGAGCAACTGGTTTCACCACGACCATCATGGGCACCGGGGCCGCAGCCAGCTTTACACTGACCAGACCATCGCCACCTTCCTGATGCTCAAGGGGATTTTCAACCTCACTTTACGGGCCACTCAGGGACTACTCGACTCCCTGTTCGAGTTGATGAACGTACCGTTTTGTGACCCCTATTACAGTTGTGTCAGCAAGCGCGTCCGCACGGTGACAGTTGCCTATCGGCAGCCTAGTAAGGAGCGTATCACCGACCTGGTTATCGACTCGACTGGCCTCAAGGTATTTGGGGAGGGCGAGTGGAAAGTCAGAAAGCACGACGCCGAAAAACGGCGAGTCTGGCGCAAGTTGCATCTGGCTGTGGACCCGGTCACTCACGATATCGTGGCGGCGAAAGTCTCGCTGGAAAATGTCTATGATGCCGAGGTGTTGCCGACCTTGCTCAACCCACTGCGGCGCAAGCTGGGACGTGTTTATGCGGATGGCGCCTATGACAGCAAAGCCAGCCATCAACTTATCTCGCGCAAAGGGGCTACAGCCTGTGTCCCGTCTCGCAAAAGCGCGGGGTTATGGGAAAAGGGACATCCGAGAAATGAGGCGGTGCTAGTGATGCGCAAGGGAGGGCTGGCGCACTGGAAGAAGATGTCGGGGTATCACCGTCGCTCGCTGGCAGAGACGGCAATGTATCGGTTCAAGCAATTGCTGGCGGGGAAAATCCGTCTGCGTAACTACAACGGCCAAGTAGGAGAAGTCATGGCGTATGTAAGCGCCTAAACAAACTGAATACCCTTGGCCTACCTGTCAGAAAGCCCCGAGTGTAGCGGTCACTTGGGGCTGGGGCAGGTGTGGCTTGATGGTTGATTTGGGAAACAACGCCCCGCCAACGGCTGCGGGCACGCACGAGCCTCACCCGGTTCATGCCGCAAGAAAAAATCCGTCCCGACTCTCAATTTTGTCGAGCACTGTTGGCGATTGGGCTCACCAGCCCCTAAAATCGCGGCCCCATCAACAATTTGGCGTGAGTTGTTCTCCATGCAGACACTGGTTGAGCAGATTGTTTACATCAGCGACATGTTTGGTACTGCGGTATTCGCGTTTTCAGGGGTATTGGTGGCTGGCCGACTCAGAATGGACGGGTTTGGCGTCATGGTTTTGGCGGCGGTCACCGCCATCGGCGGCGGCACCATCCGTGACATGATCCTGGGTGCCACCCCCGTGTTCTGGGTGCGCGATCCCCTCTATATCTGGGTCGTCATCGCGACAGCGCTGATCGGTATGTGGATGGTCAAGCTGCCCCGCAGGATGCCCTGGTATGTGCTGCCGGTGGCGGATGCCTTCGGACTGGCCCTCTTTACCGTGATCGGTGCCCAGAAGGCCCTCAACTTCGGCACCCCGGGGCTGATTGCCGTGATCATGGGCACCATGACCGGGGTAGCCGGTGGCATGATCCGCGATGTACTGGCGCGGGAGGTCCCCATGGTGCTGCAAAAAGAGATCTATGCCACCGCCTGTATCCTCGGCGGCATTCTCTATACCCTGGCACTGGAGGCGAACATGGACAGGGTAACGGCCATGCTCATCTGCATGACGGCCGTGTTTGGCCTGCGGGTCGCGGCTATCTACTGGCATCTGTCGCTGCCCACCTTCTCCCTGCAACGCAATTGAGAGCAGGCCCACAGCGTCATCATGTCGCTGTGGGCCACGCGTTGAACCAAATAGGCTTTTCTGTTGTCATAGAAGCAGTCGTTGTTAGCCGGAACTTCTCATGCGCAAAATCGGTATGCTTACCACCCTTCTCCTGGCGAACGTGACGGCAGCCCACGCCGAAGCACAAGTGGTATTTGGACGACTGGCCTCGGCGCCGGTGCAGCAGTTCAACCAGCAGATACGCCAGGCAAGCCATCAACAGCAAAACTGGGTTAATGACTACCGTGAGGTAGCTCTGCGATTCGTCGGTCATGGTGACACGCCCAGCCGCATCCATGCCCAGCAGCTGGACAATGATCTGGTGCTCTCGGTCGCCCTCGACGGCAGCAAGAGCGACATGATCTACATCCTGACCCTCTATCGCAGCAACAACCTTTGGCAGATGCGGGAGGCGGAAATGGGCTGGCGTTGTCAGGGGCAAGACTCCTTCACTCCGGTTCCCTGTCCCTGATAGTCATTGCTCACTCTGTGAAATAAAAAAATCCGGCACATTGGCCGGATTTTTTTATTGAAGGTAAAAAACACGCTTACGGGCGGTACACCTTGACGTTGTCAAAGCCCTTCTCTTTCAGATACAGCGCCTGCAGCTTGCTCATCACGCCGCGATCGCAGTAGAGCAGGTAGGTCTTCTCTTTGGGCAGATCGCCAAAGGCGGTGGCTAGCTTGAAGAAGGGGATATGCAGCACTTCACGATTTTCCACCACCAGCGGCTTCTCGTCGTGTTCATCGGCAGAGCGGATATCCAGGATCACCTCGTCAGCGCCCAGCACCTGAGTCGTTTCCACCTCTTGCACTTCAGCGGCAGTCTCTTCACCGATACGGCGGATATCGAGGTAACGGGCCTCAGAGACCACCTTGTCCAGAATGGAGAAGTCAAAATTGGCCTCTTCCTCTTCAATGCGGGAGAGCTCGGCCTTCACGGTCGGCTTCTTGGAGATGACGCCACAGTACTCCGGCATGGTCTCGGCAAACTCCAAAGTGCCGATGCGGCGGGCTTCACTGATGATATCCGGCTTGTCCCAAGTAATGAGCGGACGCAGGATCACCTTGTCGGTCACCCGGTCGATCACGTTCAGGTTGGTGAGAGTCTGGCTGGATACCTGACCCACACACTCACCGGTCACCAGCGCCGGGATCTGGAATTCATCGGCCACCTTGGCGGCAGCACGCATCATCATCCGCTTGAGCACCACGCCCATCTGACCGTTGTCGATCTTCTCGAGGATCTCGGCGACCACCGGCTCGAAGTCCACAGCAGTGAAACGTACCCGGTGGGAGGAACCGAAGCGGTTCCACAGGTGATAGGCCACCTGCTTGACGCCGATCTCGTGGGCCGCACCGCCCAGATTGAAGAAGCAGTAGTGCACCCGGCAGCCGCGCTTGATGAACTGGAACGACGCCACGCCGGAGTCAAAACCGCCGGAGAGCAGACTCAGCACATCTTCCTGGGTCGCGATGGGCATGCCGCTCAGGCCCTGATGGATTGCGCTGACGATAAAGAGCTCCTCGCCGTCGATCTCGAGGTTGATCTTCACATCCGGGTTCTTGAGGCGCACACCATTGCTTTCGCAGTGCTGATTCAATCCACCGCCCACGTAACGCTCAACCTCGAGGGAGGAGAACTCATGCTTGCCATGGCGCTTGGCGCGCACGCAGAAGGTTTTGCCCTTGAGCTGGTCGCCCCACACGGCTTTCACCTGCTCGAAGATGTCGTGCAGATCGGTAAACTTGCTGGCTTGTACCTCGAGGAAGGCCTGAATGCCGGGAATGCAGGCCAGGGCTTCGATTGCCTGCTCGCGGAACTGGTCATTGCGGGAGCTCACGATCAGCTTGTCCCAATCCATCCGTACGCGGGCATCGTCGTCGAAGCGGCGCAGGACATTGCGGATATTGCCCTGCAGGATCTTGATAAAGCGCTGGCGAACCGACTTGCTCTTGATGGTGATTTCCGGGAACAGCTTGATAATGAACTTCATGGTAATGACTCGGGTGACCTTGATTTAAGGGCGCGAATTATATCAGAACTTTGTGGCCAGCGCCTACTGGATGAGCGTTTGCTCACATTACCCTACGCAGTGTTTGCCGTGCAGCGCCAATCTTGCGTATATTCCCGACCCTGCACCCCGGCACCACTTCTGGCGACAGACCGATACGATGAAGACCTATATCTACTACCCCGGCATGGAGGTACGCGACGAGCTCTGGCTCAAATTTGCCCTGCTCTATCTGGAGCGGCTCGCCTTCGTCTTCACCGTCAGCGAAAAGAGCGGCCTCACCGCCCTGCTCGATACCCTTCAACAGCAGACCGATCTGCTGGCCGAGCGGCCCGATGCCGCCTTCTTTGCCGCCATTACCCCGCAACTGGAGAACCAGATAAGCGGCCTGGTGGCCCCCGATTTCGTCCGCCACAAGGTGTTTGGCAACAAGGAGCTGATTGGTCGCTGGCGTCAGGAGGCCAACCACGACTGCTTCTGCCCGGATCAGGCGGGACTGGAGCGACTGCACGGCTTTTGCCTGACTCACGGCTTTGCGACCCGGGATGAGGGTGGGATCAGAATGGCGCGGCGCTTTGCCAATCTGCTCTCCATGCGCCTTGCCCGTGAGTGGGCACTCGCCAATGACGGGGCGCTTATTACCGATCACGACTATCTCGACCGCCTGCTCCATCTGCTCGAATCCCGCTACCACAATCGCGGCGGTCAGGATTGCTTCCACCTCGAAATCCCGTTGCAAGTGCCCACTCACCTGGCCGACATTCCGTTTGCAGAGCTGATTGCCCTGCGCGGGCGCAGCGGCTTTCGCCAGCAGTTGGCCGAATTTCATCTGGCCCTCGACAACCTGCTCACCATGCTGGGTAGCGGCTATGCCGACCCGGCGGCCCTGACCCGCTTTGAGCAGGCTCAACAAGGGCTCAATCAACTGCTCGGGCCCGAGACCCTCAGCATGCCACTCACCACCCTGGTCAGCACCAGCCTGCCCGCCGTAGCCATGCTCCACCAGTTAAAAGTGAGCCATCCCGAAAGCAACCTCATCTTCCATCCCATCAAGAAGAGCCACTTTCACCAACGCAAGAGCCAGCACTTCTTCACCCGGCTCGGTCATCTGCGCCAACCGGGCTGAATGGGCGGAATGAAAAAGGGGTTGGCATTTGCCAACCCCTCTCGTTATCTGTGGCCTACCAATCATCACCACGATGATTGGCCTGCTCTTGCGCCTGCCTGCGCGCCTCCATCGCCCTGTCACGACGAATATTGGCAGGGGTACAGGCAAACTGTTTCTGATAGCAACGCGCAAAACTATCGGAAGCAGGTTCGAAAGGTGAATAGAACCCGGTACGTTCAGGAGAAACATGGTGATCACCATGATTGGTTGTGGCACAACCCGAACTCATCAGCACCAGCAAGGGACACAGAACACGCAGCAAAAGAGAACTCCCGATTGGATTTGAATGAATTCGTAATTATTCACAAATTAATTCACCCAATCAAATATTGATGCATTTCAAATGGTTAATTACATTCGCCTCAATGGCTGTCGACAAAACGCTCAACGGGTGATGGTGCTGGCATCACCGTCAGGATGCACCACGCGAAACTCGATGCGATCGCTGTTGCCTGCTTCATCCACCACCACCAGCTGATAGCGACCCGCCACACTCAGCACCTGATCGCCGTCCCAGCGCAGCCGCTGGCCGTTGAGAAACCAAGCTGGCTTGCCGACACCGCCGAGCACCTTGGGCTGCAACCGATAGAGCTGGCTGCGGATAAGGTTGCCCTCCCCCAGCGCCACGATACGAATGGGAGCCTGCAGCTCGGCACTCTGCTCTTCCCCTGCACAACCGCTGGCGAGCAGCGCCTGCCGTCGCTCGCCGGGGGACCGCCACGGCTCCAACGACAAAGGCCAGAGTGCCCGAAAACCGGATTGTGCCGCATCGTGGCAACGGGTCAGCGTCGGCTTGCCTTCGGCAGTGAGTGCAACTTGGCGCAGCGGCGAGGGCCAGTCCATGGGATCCGGCAAGGTGGGAGGATCGCGTCCTTCCAGCAACCAGGCGCTCTGACGCTGCAAACAGGCTTCAGGCAGGGTCGCGTTCGCCTTGCGCCCCAGCGGCCAGCAAATCTCGGCATCGCTCACCGTGTTGGGCTGTGCCGGCAGAGGGCTGTTGTCCGAGAGCCGCGAGTAGACCGAGAGCAGCAGTGGCACCGCTGCGCTCTGGCCGTAAAAACCGGGCAAAGGGGTGCCGTCGGGGCGCCCAAGCCAGACGCCGATGGTCCAGCGACCGGAGACCCCCATCGCCCAGCTGTCGCGATAGCCGTAGCTGGTACCGGTCTTCCAGGCCAGTCGGTTAACCCGGCCGGTCGCCTCACTGGCAAAAGGCTGATCAGCCCATCCCTGCGCGCTCAGGATCTGCCAGATGATCCAGGCCGCTCCCGGGCTCAGCAAGGGGCGTGACACCGCCTGCTGCCCCGCCAGCCAGACCGGCATCGCCACCTGCCCCTCCCGTGTCAGCGCACTGTAGAGCGCAACCAGCTGCTCGAGTCGAATGCCCGCCGCCCCCAGCGCGATGGCAGGATTGGGTTTGTCGGAGAGCGCCAGCCGCACCCCGGCGTTGTCGAGGCGACTGACCAGTTTGTCGGGCCCGAGCGCCTCCAGCACCTGCACCGCCGGCACGTTGAGGGATTGCTGCAGCGCCTGAGCAAGCGTCACCGGCCCCTGAAAGGCGCCGGAAAAGTTGGCGGGTCTGTAATCCGAGCCGAGCCTCGGCGCATCGGAGAGCAGGGAGGCCGAGTGCACCAACCCTTCATCCATCGCCAGACCGTAGATAAAGGGCTTGAGGGTGGAGCCGGGAGAGCGGATTGCCTGCACCATGTCGAGATAACCGTGGCGGCGCAAATTGCCATACTCGGCGCTACCCACATAGGCGCGCACCGCCATGGTTTTGTTGTCCACCAGCAGCAGCGCAGCAGAGGTCTGCTCGGGGAAGCTGCGGATATAACTCGCCACCCGCGTCTCCAGCCAGCGCTGCAGATCGCCATCTATGGTGGTGTGCACCAGGGCGCCCGGATGGCTGTCGGCGGCGAGACGAGCAAAGAGCGGCGCCTCCATCGGCGTGAAGTGACCGCGGGCCAGCACCGGCTCGATACGTCCCTCCAACCACACCGGCTCGGGCCAGACGCCCTGCGCCACCAGCCGCTGCATTACCTTGTCACGGGCGGCGCGGGCCCGCTCGGGATGCCGGTCCGGCCGGTTGCGGCTGGGAGCCTGCGGCAGCACCGCCAACAGCGCCGCCTCGGCATAGGTCAGCTTGGCCGCGCTCTTGCCAAGGTAGGCAAAACTTGCCGCCTGCACCCCCTCCAGATTGCCGCCAAACGGCGCCCGGTTGAGATAAACAGTGAGCAGGGTGCGCTTGTCGAAGTGCCACTCCAGTTGCAGCGCACGGGCCATCTGGCGCAGCTTGCCGGGCACGCTCCTGTGGTAGGGCTCGATAAGGCGCGCCACCTGCATGGTGAGGGTCGAGCCCCCCGACACAGCCCGCCCATAGCGCAGCCACTGCCAGACCCCGCGCACCATGGCCACCGGATTAACCCCGGGATGACGCCAGAAGTAGCGATCCTCGTAACCCAGCAACGCCTCGATATAGCGGGGGGAGACCTGCTCCAGGGTCACGGGGTAGCGCCACACGCCGCTGGTATCGGCAAAGGCGCGCAGTGGCCGCCCTTTCATGTCGAGCACCACCCGCGCATAGGCGGGGTCGAGTGGCGGCGGCGGGAAAATCCGATCCAGCGCCAGCAATGACAGGAGCAGTGCTACAACTCCCAGCACCGAAAAGCGCAGCCAGCGCGGCAGACCGCCAAGCCAGCGCCAGCCTGCGCGGCCACTGCGACCCAGGCTCAGCCAACCACGCTGCCAAAAAGTGAGCAGGCGAACCCGCTCAAGGGAGGGTTTGTTACTCAGAGATACGCACCTCGTGGATATCCTCACCCACGGCTCGCAGCTCGGGCCGGTACATATCCTCCACCTGGGTCGGCGGCACCTGATAGCGACCCGGCGTCACTGCACGCATCAGGTAGACCAGTTGCTGGTTGCTCCCCTCGCTCAGATCCAGCGCTGCCGTGTAGCGGTCATCGCGAAACTCCTGATGCTTGAGATAGTCGTTCCACTCACTCTGCCACGCCGGTTTCCCCTCGATGGAGAGCTCTTCGAGCTTGATGCTGTTGCCAAGGGCCGGGTTCTCCAGCTCGAAGCCAGCGGGCACCATCTCCACCAGCAGGGCATCGGGCACCGCCGATTCACTGCTGACATTGAGCCGCACCACCACCAGATCGCCCACCTTCACCTTGGCGGGATCAAACGGCTGACCGTCGCTGTTGAACCAGCTGCGGGTCACGCTCATCCCCTTGCTGATCCGCGCCGGCGCCTGTTCTGGGTAACCTACCAGAGTGCGCTGTACATAGAGGGATCCCTTGCCCTCGTTGGTGACGGTGCTGGCGGCCAGTGCCTCGGGGGCACCCTGCTGCAACGGGGCCGAACCGCTCAGGGATCCACTGCCAAGAGAGGAGGTCACCCTGGCCTGCCAGTCGACGGCAGGATCGAAGCGGGCGAGTCGCAACAGAGCGAGCCGCTCCTGAGTGCTGAGCCACTGACGATGGGCCAGGGTATCGGCTACCTTGGCGCTGAGATCAGGCCAGCGCTCCGCAGCCAGCTTGTGCTGACGAAGCAAGGAGAGCTCAATGGCCTGATCGCGCAGCGGTGAGCCGTAATCCCCCAGATAGTCATCACCGCGCTCGGTCGCCAATGCCCGGCTGAGGGCCTTGGCGGCGTTCTGCTCATCCCCCATGGCCGAGAGCGCAAGCGAGAGGTGCAAGAGTGGCAAACCGGAGCGAGCGTGATCGGCCTGCTGCTCCCAGATAAGGCGCAGGGTAGCGAGCGGCGCCTTGCCCACCCGGGCCAGCACATAGGCACTGTAAGCCTGATAGGCAAGTCGGCTGTGCTCGGGGGCACTGCTCCAGCGCTCACCATACTGACTGTCGGTGAGATAGCTTTGCAGCCGGTTCAGCGCCTGATTGAGCATGGCCTCCGGTACTGCGTCGCCCGCCTCTTTGCGCGCCAGCAGATAGTCAGCGGCATAGGCGGTGAGCCACTGCTCCTCGTCGGAGCGACCATCCCACAGACCAAAGCCGCCGCTGGGCAGTTGCAACCGCTGCAGCCGTTGCAGCAGGGCGCGTTGCACATCCGCCTCGTTCGCTGCTTTCTTGCCCTCTGCGGGTTTGCTCCAGGCGGCCCGCTCATCGGCCGTTGTCAGCAAGTAAGGCCAGGCACGAGAGAGGGTCTGCTCCAGACAGGCGTAGGGGTAGTTAGCCAGCGCCTGCCACTGGGCTGCCGGATCCCAGGGCGGCGTGCCGGAGAGGCTGAGCAGCCCCTGCAGGTTGGCGCGATCCAGCCCGGCCAGCTCAGCTGGCGCAAAGCTCATCTGCTGGCCGGGGGCCAGCATCTGATAGTGCTGGCGAGTCTCGGCCGCCCAGGGGGAGCGCAGCGGCAAAGTCCAGTCGCGGCTGATGGCAAAATCCTTGCCACTGGCCGCCAGCTGCAGGCTTGCCACGCCGCTTGCCCCAGTCACGGTGAGCGGCAGGGTCAGCCACTGCTCCTCGCCATTTTTAAGAGCCAGGGTGCCGGGCAGCTCACCATTTGCCTTGAGCCCGCCATTGAGGGTCCAGACAAGGGAGAGGGTCTGAGCCTCACCGCTCATGTTGCGAAGCTGCACCAGCGCCCGGGTCTCATCCCCTCTCGCGCCAAAGCGCGGCCAGCCAATCTCGGCCACCAAGGGCGCCACCACCTTGACGGCGCGCTCGGCCTCACCGACTTGCTGTTCGTTCCAGGCCAGCGCCATCAGCGCCAACTCGCCGTTGAAGTTGGGTAGATCGAGCGGGATCACCGCTTTACCCTGCTGGTCAAAACTCACCTCGCCGCTCCACAGTGCGGCTATCTCGACTCGGCTCTCCAGCGCGCCGCCCTTTTTCAGCGGCGCCCGATCGCCCCCATAGTTGAGGCGGGCCAGCTTGCCATCTTGCGGCGGGATCACCTGGCCGTAGTTGTCGAACAAATCTTGGGCGAAGCGCTTGCGGCCAAAGAAGATCCCGAACGGGTCGAGGGGTTGATAATCGCTGATATTGAGCACGCCCCGATCCACCGCCGCCAGCACCACGCGGCCTTGGCTATTGGGGGTGGAGGTCGCGGTCACTTCCAGTCGAGTGAGCGGCACCGCTTTATCAGGCGCGCTCAGGGTGAGCGGCAGTCGGCGAGCTTCCCGGTCCAGGGTGAGCGGCACCAGCCCGACCGAGCGCAGGCTCTGCCCCTGCTGGCCGCTGACCGGTTTGGAGGCGCTGTCTGGCGCGGCGATCTGGGCCGAGATATGCAAGTCATGGCGCTGCCACTCGGGGCTGACCGGGATCTCGAACTCGCCGCGGGCATCCTTGGCATCATCACCGGCCCCCTTGAGCTCGATACGCTGCCACCAGCGCAGGCCGTCGCCATCTTCCACTATCAGCAACCCCTTGCCGGGGCGCGGGGCCACCAGCGTCACTTTGGCCTTGTCACCTGCCAGATAGGCGCGCTTGTCGAGGGTGATGGCAATCTTGTCAGGCCGCGCCTGCTCGCCACCGCCGCCCCAGGCGTAACTGCCGATCTCCACCCGCAGGCTGGATTGATGGCCCTGACAGTTCTCCACCTCCAACCGATACCAGCCCGCCGCCAGTTGCAGCGTGAGCGGGGTCGGCCCCTTGCCATCCAGCTGCAGGGTCTGCTCCTGCTCCAGATAAGGCTGGCTGTTGAACTCGTACTTCCACCCCTCCCCATCGGCGTAGTGCCAGTAGTAGTCGCGGTACTCGTTGATAAGGCGCACCTTCACCACCCCCGCCACCGGTTGGCCTTGCTCATCGAGGTTGAGGATCTGGAAGGGGAGCGGCTTGCCCCCCTCTACCCGATCCGCCACAAAATCAGCCTTGAGCGCCGGCCACTGGCTGCCCGCGGGCCAGCCATACTGGGTGCGGCTGCGATTGACGGCGCGGCCACCGGGCTCGGAGAGCGACACCCGATAGGCCACCTCCAGCGGCCCGAGGGCGCGCACCCCATCTAGTTCATCTTGCAGCGAAAAAGTCCCCTGCCCCTGCGCATCGAGGGTGAGATTGAGAGGCTCGAGATCCCTGGCCTGCTCGGCGAGCAGTACGTCACCTAGCGTGAACTCCTGCCACTGGGTAAAGGGCATGGTGGCGCGGCTGATCTTCACCTCTGCCTTCGCCTTGGTGGCGCTCGCTGGCGCACCGTAGAGATAGTCCCCTTGCAGCGGCAGCGTCAGGGCTGCGTCCAGACTCGTCACTTCCCCATCCGGCCCCTTGCCCAGCTGTAGCTTGAGCCGCTCCGGCAGAAATTCCTCCACCAAGAAAGGCCACTCGAAACGACTGCCGGCGGCGGTCTTGAGGTTGATGGTCCAGCGCCCAAGCGGCGCATCATCCGGCAGACGCAGGCCGTAGTGGGCGGCGCCAAGGCTATCGGGCAGCAGCCGTTTCTGCTCGAGCAGCTGGCCGTCCGGCTGCTTCACCTCCAGCTCCACCGCCATGCCCGGCAGCAGCTGGCCATCTTGGCCCTTGAGCAGGATCTCGCTGTCGAGCCGCTCGCCGGGGCGATAGAGATCGCGCCCGCTGAATAGATAGAGCTGCTGAGCCTGCCAGGGCTGGGTGCCGAGATCGAAGGTGGAGAGATCGAGCGCCGCCCCATCGAGACGCAGCACCGCCAGATGGTTGCCCTGTTCGGCCAGCAGCAAGCGAGCCCCCTGCACCTGATCGAAGCGGCGATGGCCCTGGAGATCCGTGGTTTGCACCTGCAGCCGGTTGCCCTTCTCGTCAAGCAGGGAGAGCTGCACATCCTTGAGCGGGTCGGCGCTGGCCAGGGAGCTCACGAACACCTCCAGCTGATCGCGGTAACGGCGGGCACTAAGCCCCATGTCGCTCACCGCGAAATAGGTGGTCTCCTTGCGCCAGTCGTAGTTGCCAAGGGGAGACATCACCGCAAAGTAGACGCCAGCCTCGGCCAGCTGCGGCTCCTTCACATTGATGAGGCGGGTCTCGCGCCGGTTGGCATCGAGCTCCAATGCATAGCGGCCACTGAATACCCGCTTGGCCCGCTTGGTGATCTGTTCAAGCTCCCAGTTACCCATGCCGGCACCGGGGCGATATTCCGCCAGAAAACGGGGCAGATATTCGGCATCGACCCGAAAGAAGTCGATATTGACCTCATCCACATTGACCGCGCTGATGGGCAGGCGAAGTTCCTGACGCAGCGGCAATACCATGCCGCTGGCGGTAAACGAAGCCCCCGCCTCCAGCGGCCGGGTCTTGAGGGTCCAGCTCTGGGGGGATGGGCCCAGCCCCGCCTTGAGGCTCACTTCATAGCTTTTATCGGGCTGAACGTTCGGGAAATAGAGGGTGCGACCATCGTCGGCGAGGATCCACTCCCCCTGCACCTGCTTGCCCCCCTCACTGACCGCAAGCCAGCTCTGCCAGTTTGCCTTCGGCGCCAAGGGGCCGGAGAAGACCAGCGCCAGCGCCGGGGCATCGCGATATTGGCGGGCATTGGCCTGCACTACAGAAGTTGGCGCCCCGGCCTCCTGCTGCGCTGTAGATTCTGTGGTCGGTACTTGGCTGGCGGGCTTGTCAGGGCCGCAACCAGACAGCAAACCGACCACCCCGCAAAGCAGCAGGGCCGAGCAGCGGCGGCGCAGAGCGCCGGTTCCAGCGGTAGAGCGGTGAAAAGCAGAGGGAGAGTCAAAGAGGCGCATAGGTTCCATCCCGAGTTGGAGCGCTGCAAACGCAGCGTGGCTGGAAACAGGATAAGGCATCCTGCTCACCCGACACAAAGCTCATTACCCGAATGGGCACAATTCCGCGCCCCTACTGCACGAGAACCCCTTGCCCACTGATCCAGTGCGGCAAGGGTTGTCATCTAGTCGTGGCTGGTCTCGTTTTTTGCTCCGCCTTTGAACCAGCGAAACAGGATGGCCATGACGGCCGCCAGAAACAGCACCAGCGAGGTAATCAGCAGGGCCCGGGTCAACAGTTCGCTGTGGTGGAGGAAGAAGGGGGTATTCATCGCCAGCTTGCCCACCAAACTGAGGCAGAGCGCCCACATAAAGGCACTGGCAAAGCTGGCCACGCACATCCGCAGCACGCTCAGGCGGCCAATCCCCATCAGCATGGGGGTCAGCACCCGCACGAACGGGATAAAACGGGAGGAGAACATCGCCAGAAAACCGTACTTTTTCAGCAGCCGGGTCGCCTTGGGCAGGCTGTCGGGAGGCAACATCCGTTCGATATGATCCATAAAGCGGGTGCGCTGCAGGGCCCGTCCCTGCCAGTAGGCGAGCACAGAACCTATGCCAGCAGCCAACGGCAGATAAATAAGTGTTACTTCAGGGCCAAACACACCCATGCCAACCAACCCACCGGCCAGCAGTACCAGGCTGTCCCCCGGCAGGGGCAGGAAGACGAATGCGGACTCCAGCAGCAGTACCAGCATCAGGCAACTGATCAGCAGGGGTACCGCCTGCATCTGAACCAGGGCGTCAAAATCCTGATGCCAAATGGCCATCAGCATATCCAGCATGTCACTCTCCCTACTACACGGTTCATCATGAACGAGGCAGGGGTTATAGCACCCATCCCCTGAACAAAACGTTAATTTTGTCCGGCACAGGAAATAAAGTGTGTCGAAATATTGCTGCAATTAGGGGATGCAAGAAGGGCGAAAAGCTGAAACAAAAAGCCCCTCATCTTGCACGCACAAGGGAGAGGGGCAAACAGGCACAGAAATAAAACGGTTACTCGGCGGTGGCCATCTGCCAGGTTTTGAAGCCGCCGGAGAGATTCTTCACTTTAAAGCCGTGTTGGCTCAGCAGGCGACAGGCGACATGGCCGCGCAGCCCGACCTGACAGCTGATCAGCAGCTCTTTCTCTTTGGGCAACTCATGGAGGCGACCACGCAACTCGTCGAGGGGGATATGCAGCGCCCCCGGAATCCGCCCCAGCTTGTCGAGCTCCGGGCCATTGCGCACATCCACCACCAGCTGATGGGGGTTACGAGCCTGTACCTCGGCCACGTGGCAGAGCAGGGTGTCCCCCTTCAGGTGGTTGCTTGCCACAAAGCCCGCCATGTTGATCACATCCTTGGCCGAGCCGAACGGCGGCGCATAGGTGAGCTCCAGATCCTGCAGGTCAAACACGGTGAGACCGGCACGTTGAGCTACCGCCAGCACATCGATGCGCTTGTCGATGCCATCCTTGCCGATGGCCTGGGCGCCATAAATCTTGCCATCCGGGGCAAACAGTAGCTTGAGGCTGACCGGATGGGCGCCGGGGTAGTAACCGGCGTGGCTGCCCGGATGGACATAAACCTTCTCGAACGGCAATCCCAGTTGCACCAGTCGCTTCTCGTTGAGGCCGGTGCTGGCCACCGCCAGATCGAACAGCTTGCAGATGGCGGTCCCTTGCGTTTTCTTGTAGGTTTCGCTTCGGCCCAGCATATTGTCGGCGGCGATGCGCCCCTGCCGGTTGGCCGGGCCCGCCAGCGGGATCAGCACAGATTCGCCGGTGACGAAGTCTATCTCTTCCACCGCATCCCCCACCGCGTAGATGAAGGGATCCGAGGTACGCATCCCGGCATCCACCTTGATGCCGCCCCGCGGGCCCAGCTCCAGCCCCGCCTTGGCAGCGAGCAGGGTTTCCGGCTTGACGCCGATGGCGAGGATCAGCAGGCCGGTATCAAGATGGGAACCGTCATTGAGGGTCAGGCGCAGGCCACCGCTTTTGGCGGTCGGCACAGCGGAGGTCTTCTCGGCTGGCAGATCCAGACTCTCGATGGCGGTGAGGCCGGTGCGCAGGCGCAGATCGATCCCCTCTTCCCGGATGCGGGCATGGAGCATGTTGGCCATCTCCTTGTCCACCGGTGCCATCACCTGATCGGCCAGCTCCAGCAGGGTGACATCCAGCTTGCGCTGATGCAGCGCCTCCATCATCT
The DNA here is from genome assembly GCF_040907905.1 of Aeromonas sp. s13. Lineage (NCBI taxonomy): Bacteria > Pseudomonadati > Pseudomonadota > Gammaproteobacteria > Aeromonadales > Aeromonadaceae > Aeromonas > Aeromonas sp. s13. The sequence goes on from NZ_JBFOCS010000072.1 coordinate 116,569, forward strand.
CCAGCCCGATAAAGCCGCCGCCCACCACTGTGACGTGGCGCGGCTGATCGTGGTGCAGGGCCGCCAGAATGCGATCCATATCCGGGATGTTGCGCAGGGTATAGACATGGGGGCTGTCGATACCGGGGAAGGGAGGACGGATCGGCGCCGCCCCCGGGCTCAGCAGCAGCACATCGTAATGCTCGCGCTGCTCTTCACCGGTTTGCAGGTTGCGCACCAGCAAGGTCTTGCCCGCCTTGTCGATCTCGATCACATCGTGGAAGACCCGCACATCGACATTGAAACGGCGCTTGAAGCTCTGGGGAGTCTGCAGCAGCAAGGCATCCCGGTCGGGGATATCGCCCCCTATGTGATAGGGCAGACCGCAGTTGGCGAAGCTGACAAACTCGCCCCGCTCGAACATCACGATCTCTGCCTCTTCACTCAAACGACGAGCGCGAGCCGCCGCCGATGCGCCCCCCGCGACACCACCGATAATCAGGATCCGTTTCATCTGCAAGACTCCTCATACATGATAATGGGCAATAAATTAGACTTTTCTAATTTAGAATTCAATGAAATTTTGTTTCACACCATTTTGCAGTATTCTTGCAACCCCGACGGTTGCTTAACAGGATGTTGTTTGTTCATGTCGTCTACCGCACTCAGTCATCTACCTCCTGCCCTCCAGACGCCGCTCTTTTTCCGTCTGGATCTGCGCAGTCAACGGCTGGTCGCCCTGACCGACGTGATGCAAACCCCGCTCTACTGGCTCGACGAACCGCGTGCCCCCTGGCCTGCCCAGCTGCCCGATGCCCTGCGCCTGCCCATCGAACAACTGCTGGTCAACGGCCATGGCGGCAAGATCACAGTGCGCTTTGCCAGCCAGTTGTGGCATATCGCCCTCGCCCACGAGCAGGATGGCTTCTGGCTCATCTGTCTGCAGAACCTTCGCCAGGAGCCCATCGCCGATCTGGCATTGCAACTGCCGCGCTTAAGCCAGATGGCAAGCCAGCAACAGTATGCGCCCCTGCTCGAGGCCCTTAAAGAGAGCTTGGGGGCCGATCGGCTAATCCTCTGGCACTATCAGGCCAATGGCGATCTCGGCAGCGAGCAACTCACCCCTGTGTTCACCCTGGGGGTCGAGGCGCTCTACCCCATTCGCGGTGACAGCCGCTATATCCGCGCCCTGCGTACCCGCAAAGCGTTGAGTTTCTCGGAGGCTGCCCATCAGCCAATGCTGAGCAATCACCTCTATCTGACCAGTGCCGGTGTGCGCTCACGCCTCGATGGTGCCCTGCTGGAGCAGGACAAGCTGTTCGGGGTGCTGAGTCTGGAGTATCTCGATCCCACTCCACTTAGCGAGGAGATGTTGCAACTGGTGCGCAGCAGCGCCCAGCTGCTCGGCCACTGGCAACCGCAACCGGAAGAGCACCGCGCCGAGCTGGCCCTCCCGCCCGAGCTGCACCAGCAGACCGGCATCGACTACTGCAAGACGCTGGTAAGCTGGGCCATGAGCGCCAGCGGTGCCCGGGTGGGCTGGATCGGCGAGTTCCAGCCCCGCGGTCAGGATCTCTGGATCATCCCCCGCTGCGTCATCAACGAGGAGACCTGCTCCACCCTCAAGCCCATCCAGCTCGACCCCGGCCCCGCTCAGGAGCTGTTCCAGCACGGTCAGGCCATCTATGTGGAAGATCTGCCCGTGCGCTATCCCAAGGCGACCCGGCTGCTCGCCCTCAATGCCAGCGCCTACATCGGCATTCCGCTCCATGGCCAGAGCGGCGCCCCCATTGGCCAGATCACCCTGCTGCTCGATACCCCCCTTGAGGAGCCCGAACAGCTTCTGGATCTATTGAGCAGCCAACACGAGCGGGCCGCCATCGAGCTCAAGCGCCTCGCCACCGACGATGCCCTGCGACTGGCCGAGGTAGCCTTCAATACCCACGATGGGCTGATCGTGATGGATCACAACGGCATCATCCTCAAGGTCAACCACTCCTTCAGCCGGATCACCGGATTTGGCGAGGTAGAGGTGATCGGTCACTCCATTCGCAAGCTGCGTCCCACCTACTACGGGGATCATCTCAAGGAAGATGTCAGCCGCACCGTCAACGAGCAGGAGTTCTGGCTCGGGGAAGAGCGCTGCCTGCACAAGGATGGTCACCTCTTTCCGGTGCGCTTGATGGTGAACGGCGTCAAGGATGAGCAGGGGGAGCTCAGCCACTTTATCTGCAGCTTCTACGACATCACCCAGGAAAAAGAGGCGGCCAGACATATCGAGCAGCTCGCCTACTACGACGATCTCTGCGGTCTGCACAACCGACGCAGCCTCAACCATATTTTGCAGCAGACCCTGAGCGCCCCCAACGGCCAGTGGGGCGCCCTGCTGCTGGTGGATCTCGACAACTTCAAGTCGATCAACGACTCCCTCGGTCACGCCTGCGGCGATCTGCTGCTGCAGGCCGTGGTGCAGCGTTTCAGGGAGCTGCCCCAGGACAATCTGGTGCAGGCGCGCATCTCGGGGGATGAGTTTGCCCTGCTCTTTACCCAGCTGGGACAAGGGGAAGTCACCGCCAAAATTCTGGCAGAGCACTTCGCCCGCGAGCTGATGGGGCTGTTTCGCACCCCGTTCGACATCGGCGATCACAAACTGCACTGCAGCGCCTCGGTGGGGATCAGCCTCTTCTCCGGCAACGAGACGGATCATCTGGTCCTGATGCAACAGGCCGACACCGCGACCCACATGGCCAAGCGCGCCGGTCAGGGCCACTACGTCTTCTTTTCCGAGGCGATGGCCCAGCATGAGAAGAACCGGCTGACCCTCACCAATGAGCTGCGCGATGCCCTGCGTCACCACGAGCTGCAACTCCACTACCAACCGCAATATCGGGTCGACAATGGCTCGCTGTCGGGTATCGAGGCGCTGCTGCGCTGGC
>NZ_JBFOCS010000072.1:119770-188871 GCF_040907905.1 Aeromonas sp. s13
CAGCGCAGCGACGGCACCATGGTGCCACCCGGGGAGTTTATCCCCATCGCCGAAGAGACCAGCCTGATCCTCGAGATCGGCTACTGGGTGATGAAGACCGCCTGTGCCCAATACAGCTTCTGGCTCAACCGTGGCCTGCAGATCCCCCATCTGTCGGTCAACGTCAGCGCTCGCCAGTTCCACACCCAGGGCTTCGTACAACAGGTGGAGTACATCTTGCGCGACACCGGTGTGCCCCCCTCCCGCCTGCTGCTGGAGGTGACCGAATCGGTAGTATTGGAGAATCGGCAGGAGAGTATTGCCAGAATGCGCCAGCTCAAGGAGCTCGGCATCCTCATCTCCATCGATGACTTCGGTACCGGCTACTCGTCGCTGGCCTATCTGCGGGATCTGCCCGCCGATGAGGTGAAGCTGGACAGAAGCTTCATTCAGACCCTGGTACACAGCGAACAGGACAGAGCCATCGTCAAGGCGATACTCGATCTGGCCCAGGTCTTTCGTTTTACCGTCACCGCCGAAGGGGTGGAAGAGGAGGCGCAGCTGGCCATCCTCAAAGCACTGGGATGCCAGCATTATCAAGGGTTTCTCACCAGTCGGCCGCTCACCGTCAAGGGGCTGGAGCAGCTGCTTGGCAGCCGAGCGCCGGACTAAAGGTGTAGGATCAATAGGGGTTTATGTAATAAAATAACGGCCTGCTCGAATCGTTGGAGTTGTTTATGTCTGTCATTAATCGGATCCCTGCCGTTGAAATCAGCCAGCCAGCCGGAGCTCACGGCACCGTTGGCCGGATCCATTCCGTCGAAACCTGCGGCACTGTCGATGGCCCGGGAATACGCTTTATCGTATTCATGCAAGGCTGCCTGATGCGCTGCAAGTACTGCCACAACCGCGATACCTGGGATACCGAAGGTGGCCGCGAAGTGACCGTACCGGAGTTGATGAGTGACATCACCAGCTATCGCCACTTCATGAATGCCTCCGGTGGTGGCGTGACAGCGTCCGGCGGTGAAGCCATGCTGCAACCGGCTTTCATTACCGAACTCTTTACCGCCTGCAAAGAGAAAGGGATCCACACCTGTCTCGACACCAACGGCTTCGTCCGTCATCTCGACGAACAGGTGGACAAGCTGCTCGACCAGACCGATCTGGTGCTGCTCGACATCAAACAGATCAATGACGAGAAACACATTCCGCTGACCCACGTCAGCAACAGATACACCCTGGAGTTTGCCCGCTATCTGGCAGCCAAAGGCAAGACCATGTGGATCCGCTACGTGGTGGTACCGACCTGGAGCGACGACGACGAGAGCGCCGAAGGGCTGGGCCAGTTTATCGCCGAGCTGGGCGATAGCGTGGAGAAGGTGGAGCTGCTCCCCTACCATGAGCTCGGCAAACACAAGTGGGACGTACTGGGCGACCCGTACGAGCTGAGCGGGATCAAGCCCCCCAGCAAGGAGACCATGGAACGGGTCAAGGGCATCCTCGGCAAGTACCACAACAACGTCAAATATTGATGGTAAAAGCAGGCTGATTCGTCAGCCTGCTCTGCTATGGGGCGGTCGGGAAGGCCGCCCGGACTCTACTGCATGAATGGACGACAAGATGAGTGAAGGACAACTCGCCGCCCTCCTGATCTGGCTGGTACTGCTGGCCTTCAGCCTGCGCCGCTCTCTGTGGCAAACCCTCCATGACAACCCCCTCTATCAGCACCTGTTGCTGGGTAGTGCCATCGCGCTGGTGCCGCTCTGGTATCTAAGGGCCGGTCTGCATGAGGGGCTGGAGGTCCATTTTCTCGGGCTCACCTCCCTCACCCTGCTGCTCGGCTGGCGGCTGGCGTTGCTCGCCCCCTGCCTGACCCTGCTGGTGCTCGGTTACTTCGGCGTCACCAATCTGGCCGATTTTGGCTGGCAAGCGCTGGTTGGCATCGCCCTGCCGGTGGCCACCAGCTGGCTGCTGTTTCTGGCCAGCTGGGCCTGGCTGCCGCGCCATCTCTTTGTCTATATCTTCGTGGCCGCCTTTCTCGGCGGCGCCATCACCATCTCGGTCAAGGTGGCCGCCAGCGCATTGCTGATGGGGCTGAGCGACAGCTACCCCTGGCACACCATCACGGCGGATTACCTCTCCATCTGGCCACTGCTGCTGTTTCCCGAAGCCCTGCTCAACGGCATGGCGATGACGGTGCTGGCCATCTACCGCCCCCACTGGGTCAATACCTTCTTCGACCGCACCTATCTGGGCAAGTAACGCTCTCTTTCCTGATCTGCGCCCATAAAAAAGGAGAGGCCATCGCCTCTCCTTTTGGTATTCAACATGTTGCCAAATCCCGGCTTAGTGCAGCTTCAGGGTCGGGCGCAGTACCCGGTTGATGCGACCCACCAGCATGATGAGGCCGGTCTTGACGTAGCCGTGCAGGGCGATCTGGTGCATCCGGTAGAGGGAGATGTAGACCAGACGGGCAATGTAGCCCTCCACCATCATGGAGCCGCGCATCAGGTTGCCCATCAGGCTACCCACGGTGGAGAAGCGGCTGAGGGAGACCAGCGAACCGTGGTCGTGGTAGAGGTAGGGCTTCATCTCGCCGCCGTTCATCTTGGCCAGGATGTTCTTGAACGCCTGGCTGGCCATCTGGTGGGCAGACTGGGCGCGCGGCGGCACGAACTTGCCATCCGGCTGCGGGCAGGCGGCGCAGTCACCGATGACGAAGATGTTCTCGTCACGGGTAGTCTGCAGGGTCTCTTTCACCACCAGCTGGTTGATGCGGTTGGTCTCAAGACCGGCGATATCCTTCATGAAGTCAGGTGCCTTGATACCGGCCGCCCACACCATCAGATCCGCTTCAATCAGCTCGCCATCCTTGGTGTGCAGACCGTCGCTGGTCGCTTCGGTGATCATGGTGGCGGTACGCACGTCCACACCCAGCTTGACCAGCTCCTGATGGGCGGCGCCACTGATGCGCTCCGGCAGAGCCGGCAGAATGCGCGGGCCCGCTTCCACCAGGGTCACCTTCAGGCTGTCGGTGGTGAGGTTCTTGAAGCCGTAGGCGTAGAGCTGCTCGACCGCGTTGTAGAGCTCGGCAGAGAGCTCGACGCCGGTGGCGCCGCCGCCGACGATGGCAATCTTCACCTTATCGCCCGGCTTATATTCGGTGGCGAACTGCAGGAAGCGGTTCATCATGCTGTTGTGGAAACGGTGCGCCTGGGAGGGGCTATCGAGGAAAATACAGTTATCCTTGATGCCCTTGGTGTTGAAGTCGTTGGAGACAGAACCGATGGCCATCACCAGATAGTCGTAGGGCAGCTCGCGCTCGTTGACCACGATGTCGCCATTGTCGTCGTGGATCGGGGCCAGCACGATGCGTTTATCGTCACGCTTGATGTCGGTCAGGGTGCCGAGCTGGAAGTCGAAACCGTGGTTCTTGGCGTGAGATTGGTAGCTCAGGGCATCGATGCCCGCATCCATGGAGCCGGTGGCTACTTCGTGCAGCAGGGGTTTCCACAGGTGGGTGCGGTTGCGATCGACCAGAGTGATCTTGGCCTTGTTCTTCTTGCCAAGCTTGCGACCCAGACTGGTGGCCAGCTCCAGGCCACCGGCGCCGCCGCCTACAACGACAATATTCATCATGATGATTTTCCTCGGTTCCTCAAAACGAAAGGGAGCCATTGGCTCCCTAAAACGAAATCGGTCGACGTGATGGATCAGGCTTCTTTGAAGGCCTTCATCCGCTGCAGATGATGCGAGATATTTTTGAACTTATGAGTCTCGCGCTCATCCCACACGATGTCGTAATAGTTCTTCAATTCACGTTCAGTGTCCCGATTATCGCGCACTTCATCCTGAACGGAAAGGATACACAGGCAGTTTCCTGAATTTTTCTTACGAAATTCAGTTACACACTTGGTACCGATATCGTCATATTCTTCCGGCCGGTCGATCTTGCCCTGCATGTTCTCTTCCGGATGGAGGTTGGGGTTGAAGATCACTTGGCGAATGCCGCACAGAAAGCCGATCCGCTCGCTCCAATAGCCACCAAGACCCACGCCGCAGATCAGCGGTTTGGGATCGGTACTCATATCGAGCTGTTTTTTCACTTCCTTGAGCAGATGGCTCATATCATGACGGGGGTGAACCGTGCTGTAGTGCACGAAACGCACATCATCATCAATAAACTGCAACTGCAGCACTTTCTCGTGATTGCCTGGGCTGGTGGCATCAAAGCCATGCAGATAGATGATCATGGATAAGACCTCAGGATCTGTGTCGGTTTTATCGAAACTACCCCAGCGGCGGCCCCGTGCGCCACCAAAACATCCAACTTTCTTGCTTTGGATCACGCCCCCGCCCCCGATTGCGCCCTGCAGCCCGCGAGCGCCGTCACATGCAGAGGGGCGCATTGCGAGCAACGTTATGGTGCCCGGCTATCAAAGTGAGATCGCAAGACCAATAATGATAAACCCCTTACCAATCTGAGATGCCCTCACCTCCTTCCCCTGCCAGCAGCCGGACACTTATCTGGCCGGTATGTGACTCATCCCGCAAAAACAAGGCGTTATCACCAAACGTTTTCTCTCGTGAGCGGCGTTGTGCATGTTTTGTGCACTGACCCGTGCTGCACCGGATCCCTCTCACTACTGCCGAGGGATCTGGCACCTCTGTCAATACACGAGATCAATGACCGGGAAAGCTGCGGCTTTCACTATCTTGCCTGTAGCAGTTGCGCGGGCTTCAAGGAGTGATCTGTTCATGAACGAGACCAATCCCCCCTCCCCCCGACCGGGTGCGCGCAAGCGCCCGGTGGATGAAGTGGAGCGCATGCTCCCCATGGGCCAACTCTTTACCCTGGGCCTGCAACATGTGCTGGTGATGTACGCCGGCGCCGTGGCGGTGCCACTGGTGATTGGCGGCAGTCTGGGGCTGCCCAAGGATCAAATCTCCTACCTTATCAGTTCGGATCTCTTCTGCTGCGGCATCGTCACCCTGCTGCAATGTGTCGGGATTGGCCGTTTTGCCGGGATCCGGCTGCCGGTCATCATGTCGGTCACCTTTGCCGCCGTGATGCCCATGCTGGCCATCGGAGCCAACCCGGATCTGGGGCTGACGGGCATCTTCGGCGCCACCATCGCCGCCGGTATCATCTCGACCCTGCTGGTGCCGCTGATAGGTCGGCTGATGCCACTCTTCCCCACCGTCGTCACCGGGGTGGTTATCACCTCCATCGGGATCAGCATCATGCAGGTGGGGATCGACTGGATGGCGGGGGGCAAGGGCAATCCGGAATATGGCAGCCTGCGCTATATCGGCACCAGCTTTCTGGTGCTCGTCTTTATCCTGCTGGTGACCCGCTTCACCAAGGGCTTTTTCAGCAATATCTCGGTGCTGCTCGGGATCATCTTCGGTTTCGTGGTGGCCATCGCCATGGGCGAAGTGAGCCTCGATGGCCTCGGCGAGGCAGCCTGGTTTGCCCCCATAGTGCCCTTCGCCTTCGGCTGGCCCACCTTCGATCCCATCTCCATCGCCACTCTGACGGTGATCATGCTCATCACCTTTATCGAATCCATGGGGATGTTTCTGGCCCTTGGCGACATCGTCGGCCATCCGGCCAGGCGCGGTGATATCGTGCGCGGGCTGCGGGTGGATGGCATCGGCACCATTATTGGTGGGATATTCAACAGCTTCCCCCACACCTCCTTCTCCCAGAATATCGGTCTGGTGAGCGTGACCGGGGTATCGAGTCGCTGGGTCTGCGTGATGTCGGGGGGGATCCTGCTCGCCTTTGGCCTCATCCCCAAGATGTCGGTGCTGGTCGCCTCCATACCGCCCTTCGTGCTGGGGGGCGCCGGTATCGTGATGTTCGGTATGGTGCTGGCCACCGGCATTCGCATCCTGGCGCGCACCGATTACAACAGCAACCGTCACAACCTCTATATCGTCGCCATCAGTCTCGGAATTGGCATGATCCCGACGGTCTCCGGGAATTTTTTCCAACAGCTTCCGGCGCAGCTACAACCGCTTTTTCATAGCGGTATTCTGTTGGCCACCATCAGTTCGGTACTGCTCAACCTCTTCTTCAACGGCTATCAGCCTGACCTGACTCACCAGACCCGTCCTCTATTCGTTGGTCCCATCAAACCGCAACAAAAGCAGGCATAACAAACAGGCCCCCGGACAGCGAGACTGTCCGGGGGCCTGTTGTTCATATCACCGCTGACCCAATCAGGCAGGCAACTGCGCGAAGCGCTCTACCGCCCGCGCTACTTGTGTCAGACTCCCCTGCCAGAAGGCGGCCTCACGGATATCTTGCCCCAGATGCTTGGCTACCAGCTCTTCGGCGCTCATGCGGCCGGTATCGCGCAGCAAGGCGCGATACGCCTCGGCAATGCCCTCTTCCCCCGCCGCCTTGCGGCTCATCAACTGCTGATAGACCCCGAGGCTGAACAGATAACCAAACAGATAGGGATAGTTGTAAAAACCCAGCCCCGCGATGGAGAAGTGCGCCTTGGCCGCCCAGAACATGGGGTGATAGCGGGTCAGGCTCCCCTCATACCAGCGTCCCCACGCTTCGTCAGTCAGTACCTTGAGCCGCTCTGCCGACACATAACCCTGCGCTCGCTCGGCCACCAAGGCCTGCTCGAAATCGAAGCGAGCCGGGATATTGACCAGGAAGGTGGCCACGCCGTCGGCCTCGGCCCAGGCGATGGCCAGCTGCTCTTCCGGGCTTTGCGCCTGCTCGAACAGGGCGCTGCGCACCAGGGTTTCGGCGAAGATGGAGGCGGTCTCCGCCAGCGTCATGGGGTAGCTGCGCTGGCTCATCGGCAGATCCCGGATCACCCAGTTGTGCCAGGCGTGGCCCAGCTCATGGGCCAGAGTGATGACGTTGTCCATGGTGCCGGCATAGGTGACGAAGACCCGCGGTTCGACCGGTTCGGCAAACTTGGTGCAGTAGGCGCCGGTGCGGCGATTTGGCGTGGGCGCCGCATCAATCCACCCCTTCTCGGCCATCATGCGGGCAAACGCCCCCATCTCGTGATCGAAACGGCTAAAAGCATCGGCAATCAACTCGATCGCCTCCTCGAACGGGATCTCGCGGCTGCTGACGGCCGGAGGCGGCGCAAAGAGATCCTCCGGCCCCAGATCGTCGAGACCAAGGCGCTCGGCCATCAGCTCCAGCGCCCGCTGGCCCAACCCACGGGCTCGCCAGGTTTCGCTCATCAGGGCATCGAGGGTGGCGCGTTCGATATGACTTTGATGGCAGGAGAGATCCAGCGCATCGAGCACACGGGTTTTGCCGCGCTGACGGGCCAGCTCCAGCCGCCAGCCGTTGAGGGCATTGAGTATGGCGGCAACCGTCTCCTGCTCCCCTTCCCAACCGGCGCTGATGGCATCAAAGGCTTCTAAACGCAGCGCACGTATCGGGCTGGAGAGCAGATTGCTCGCCTCGGCCAGCCCCATCTCGCGGCCATCAATGGTTAACCGGATCTTGCCCACCAGATCGTTATAGAGGTTGCCCCAGGCGTGCAGACCATCGGTGCCCAGGCCAATCACCAGCTGCTCCGCCGCCACCGGCAAGCGCTGATCCTGCAAACGACGCTCGTGGCGCAGGCGGTACGCCTCCTCGCCGAGCAGCGGATCACTCATCAACGCGGCAAATTCATCTTCCGGCAGCGCCAGCATCAGATCTTCCACCGGCGCCAGCGTCTTGAACAGATCGGCATTGAGGGCGCGGGCACGGGACGCCAGCTGTTTGGCCTGCGGATCCCGCGCATCCTGACTGCCGCAGCACGCGGCCAGAATGGCGACGTTCCAGCCGATATGGCGAATATCACGGGCGCGCAGCCGCACTTCCCGCAAGAAATCCTGTAGCGCAGCGTCATCGCTACGCACCCCGTCCAGACCTGCCATATAGCTGGCCAGCTCCTCCAGCGCGTGGCGGGCTGCGCGCATGTCCGCTTCCAGCTCTGGGCTGTCGAGGCCCGGGTAGATATGGTCGTTATTCCACTGTTGTTGATACATAGCTTCTCGCAAAGGCCTTTATCGGGAGGCGCAACAGACCTGCGGGCAGCAAGTCAGAGACCGGGCAACCCGAAGGCCAAAAAATGAAGAGAGGAAAAAAGAGACAATGGCCCGCAAGCTCGCTTACCCCTTGGCCGGGGCAAGGCGGCTCACCAGCGTCATCACCGCAACCAGCAACAGGCCCGCCACCACACCGGCCACGGCGTTGAGCAGGGTCGGTGTCACCGCCGCCAGTACGGCCCCCACGGTGGGCAGGGTGGCAACAACGGCAGCAGCGCCTTCAATCAGGTGATGGGCAAAGGGCCAGCCGTGCACCAGAATGCCGCCGCCCACCATAAACATGGCGATGGTACCGACCAGTGCCAGCAGGTGCATCAAACGGGGGGCCGTCACCAGCAGCCCCTGTCCCACCGCGCGGCGCAGGGCGCTGCCATCAGGCTTTTGCAGCAGATGCAGACCGATGTCATCGAGTTTGACGATCAACCCCACCAGCCCGTAGACCCCTACCGTCATCAGCACGGCAATACCCGCCACCACCGAGAGCTGCAGGGCGAGGCTTGCCCCCTGCACCGTGCCAAGGGCGATGACGATGATCTCGGCAGAAAGAATGAAATCGGTGCGGATCGCCCCCTTCACCTTCTGCTGTTCAAACGCGACCAGATCATCGGGGATAGGAGCTGTGTGTGCCTCACCCTCACTCGCCTCATGGGGCAGGAATTTGTGCGCCAGCTTCTCGGCCCCCTCAAAGCAGAGGTAGGCGCCACCCAGCATCAAGAGCGGCGTGATAAGCCAGGGCACCAGCGCACTGATGGCGATGGCGGCAGGCACCAGAATAAGCTTGTTGCGAAATGAGCCCTTGGCCACCGCCCACACCACCGGCAACTCCCGCTCGGCCCGTACCCCAGAGACCTGCTCCGCGTTGAGGGCGAGATCATCCCCCAGCACCCCGGCGGTCTTCTTGGCCGCCATCTTGGTCATCAGCGCCACGTCATCAAGCACGCTCGCGATATCATCGAGCAGGGCCAACAAACTGGTTCCGGCCATATCAAAGATCCCTTATATCAGTGAGAAACGTCTTCCCGAAAAATGTCTCGCGCTTGTTCACCACGACCTTGGTCATCAGCGCCACGTCATCAAGCACGCTGGCGATATCGTCGAGCAGGGCCAACAAACTGGTTCCGGCCATATCAAAGATTCCTTATATCAGTGAGAACAACCCCGGGAGAGAGGTGTACGTCCCGATAACCACCAAGGTCAACAGGACCACCTCATGGCGATCGCAGGCCATCATCGGCCGAGCCAAAAATCCGGCGATCGCCATAGGGGGGTTACGTCTTGCGGGCAAAAGATGGCACAGTGTAACGAGAAGCCGCCGTTTCGGCAGCTCCCCTGAGCCATTTGTTCCTGGTTCCCTCTGAATCACCTCAAGGAGTTCCCATGCAACCCTGGCAACCTCTGCTCGCTCTCTGGTTTGGCGACGAAGCCGATGACGTCCTGCGGGCCACACGGCAAGCCCCGCTCTGGTGGGGGAAAAGCAGCGAAACGGATGCCCTGCTGGCCAGCCGCTTTGGCAAGCTGGCAGAGGCGGCAGCCAACGGGGAGCTGGCCGACTGGGCCGATCTGCACCACGGCAGGCTGGCGCTGATCCTGCTGCTCGACCAGCTGCCCCGCAATATCCATCGCGGCACGCCTGCGGCCTTTGCCCAGGATCCGCTGGCAAGGGATCTCTGCCTGAAAGGGCTGTCCATCGGGGCTGACAAATCCCTCTCGCCACTGGAGCGGGTCTTCTTCTATCTGCCGCTGGAGCATGCCGAATCCCGCGAACAACAGGCCAGAAGTGTGGCGCTGTTCGAGGCACTGGCTGCCGAGCAGGCTGGCACACCGGCGCAGGCGATCTTTGCCGGATTTGCCGACTTTGCCCGCCGTCATCAGGTGATCATCGAACGCTTTGGCCGCTTCCCCCACCGCAACGACATTCTGGGTCGCACCAGCACACCGGAAGAAGCGACATTTTTGCAGCAACCGGGCTCAGGCTTCTAAGCAAGCCATATAAAAAATCCCCGCCAGCTGGCGGGGATAGCAGATGGATAACAACTGTCGGCGTTACTGAATGCGATAGCGGGATATCTGCTGGTGGATGCTCTCGGTGGTGACATTAAGCTCCTCGGCGGCGGCTGAGGTCTCTTCCGCTGTGCTGCTGGTTTGCTGCACGACCTGAGCAATCTGCTCTACCTGATGAGCGATCGACTCGGCGGCCGAACTCTGCTCGCGGATGGCATTGGTGATCTCGCCCACCTGATCCATCACCCGGTGCGACGCACTGCGGATCTCGGCAATAATGGCACCACTCTCTGTCGCCATGGTGACCCCCTGGCTCACCTTCTCCTCCACCAGATGCATGCGGGAGACCGTATTGTTCGACTCCTGCTGGATCGCCTCTACCGTGGCGGAGATCTCCTGGGTGGATTGGGCTGTGCGCTCAGCCAGTTTGCGCACTTCATCTGCCACCACCGCAAAGCCACGGCCGGACTCTCCGGCCCTCGCCGCCTCAATGGCCGCGTTCAAGGCCAGCAAGTTGGTCTGCCCCGCCACATCACGGATCACGTTGACCACACCGCCAATGCGCGAAATGCCCTCACCCAGCGCAATGACCTCGGCCGAGGCCTGCCGAATGGAGTCGGCGATCTCGTTGATGGCATGAACGGTGCGCTCGATGGTCCGGCCCCCCTCGGTCGCCAGTTGCCCCGACTCGTTGGTGATGCGGCTCGTCTCCTGAGTGCGCTGGGAGATATCTGTGATGCTGACCGTCATCTCTTCCACACCGGCGGCTATCAGACTGGTGGCATCATTGGCCTGATTAGCCGAGCTGGCCAGGTGTTGCGCTGCCTGAGAGAGGGATTCGGCAGTGCTCTTGATCTGCAAGCTGCCGACGGAAAATTCGGTAAATGTCTGTTGCAGCGTATCTAGCAGCCGGTTGACCGCATTGAGGGTCAGGCCAATCTCATCCTGCTGTTTCACGTCTGCTCTCAGGGTAAAGTTGAGGTCACGCTGGATCCGGGTCAGGGTATCCATGGCGGTGCGAAGGGGATTGGCCACCTGATTGAACAACCAGACAAACAGCCCCATCGTCAGCACGGTGGCACCACCGGCGATCAACAACAGGGTTTGCAGGCTGTTGTCGTAGTTCTCCTGACCCTGCTTCTTGAGCGCCAGTCCCAAATCCATATTGAAGTTGACGTGAAGCTCGATTGCCTTGGCAAATTGCTTGAACAGTCCGTATGCCTCTCCCGCCAGCATGTCTCTGGCTTCATCATTCTTGTTTTGGCTGGAGAGCTGCAGAACCTTGTCTATCTCCTGATAATATTGCGCGACTATGCGTTGATCATCGTCAGTCAGGCGCCGATCTTCATCATTGGAGAGCATCTCTGCCTTATATTTGTCGAGCAGCGAATTGATCTGTCCCCGTATCTCGGTGATACCCGTTTCAATCTGCTGCATCTTGCTTGAGTCGGTATTGAGCACATGTGTTTGCACCAGCGAGTGCAATTCATAGAAATCGGCCTGTACTTCCTTAATCAGCGAAATACTGGGCACCGTATTGTCCGTCACATAGCTCAAATCACGGTTGCCTGCCCCAAGGCGATTGATACTGAACCAACTGAGAAAAATGAGCGTCAGCATCACCAGCAGCGCTATCAGTTGCAGTCGACGAGCAATATTCATAACCGTACACTCCAGATGGAAACTATCTAGCAGTGTAGACGAGCCATAAACAATAACGGCCCGCATTGGCGGGCCGTTGTTGTTTATTTTTCATGGCTTTGTGATCAGGCTTTGGCTGGCTCACTCTCGCCCAGCGCGACGGTTTCACCCAGACTGTCTTCGGTCTTGGCGACCACGCTGGCGGCGATGGCGTTGCCCAGCACGTTGGTGGCTGAACGGCCCATGTCGAGGAAGTGGTCGATCCCCAGCAGCAGCAAGATGCCCGCTTCCGGAATATGGAACTGGTTCAGGGTAGCGGCAATCACCACCAGAGAGGCGCGCGGTACCCCGGCCATCCCCTTGGAGGTGACCATCAGCAGCAGCAGCATGGTGATCTGCTGGGCCATGGAGAGCTCGATACCATACGCCTGGGCGATGAACATCACCGCGAAGGTGCAGTACATCATGGAGCCATCGAGGTTGAAGGAGTAACCCATCGGCAGCACGAAGCTGGCGATGCGCTTGTCACAACCGAACTTCTCCAGACGATCCAGAGTCTTCGGATAGGCGGCTTCGGAGCTGGCGGTCGAGAAGGCGAGCAGGATGGGTTCGCGGATCATCGCCAGCAGCTTGATGACGCGACCACGCAGGAAGACGCTGCCCATGGCGATCAGCAGCAGCCAGAGGCAGGCCAGTGCGATATAGAACTGGGCCATAAAGCTGCCGTAAGTGACCAGAATACCCAGCCCCTCTTTGGCCACCATGGCGGCGATGGCGCCAAACACCGCGAACGGCGCAAAGTTCATCACATAACCGGTCACTTTCAGCATGATCTCGGCAGCGCTGGCCATCAGCACCACCACCGGCTTGGCCAGATCGCCGAGCGCGGCGGCAGCCAGACCAAAGAAGAGGGAGAAGACCACGATCTGCAGGATCTCGTTGGTGGCCATCGCCTCGACCACGCTCTTGGGGATGGCGTGGGTCACGAAATCTTTCAGGGTAATGGCACCGGCAGCAATGCCCGAGCTGGCGGTGTCATTGGGCAGGGAGAGCGAGAGACCCACACCCGGCTGCATCAGGGTCACCATCACCAGACCCAGGCTCAGGGACATCAGGGAGGCCAGCATGAACCAGCCGAGGGTCTTGGCACCAATACGCCCGACGGTGCGGGTGTCGCCCATCTTGGCGATACCGACCACCAGGGTGGTGAAGACCAGGGGAGCGATGATCATCTTGATCAGGCGCAGGAAGATATCGGTCAGGATCGTGATGTTATTGGCGAAATCCGCAGCCTGATCGGCAGCAAACAGGCGATAGCCCTGGCCGGTAAGGATGCCAAGCAACATCGAAATGAGGATGGCGACCGTCAGTTTATTCATTTTCATGGGGGAGTCCCGGTTTTGATTGGTGCAAGCCGTAAACAGTGGCGTGGGAGCCACTACAGTCCGTTTTTGTGATCCGAGCCGTTGATTCCTGGCGGCTGGTATGCTGGGAGAATGCCTAAAAGCAGGGGGTAAATCTAGAGGCTTTATCCAGAATTTTATCCTGCCATTAGGTGTATGTGATATGGATCTTGCAAACCACCAATATTAATCACTGTTTATTTTGATTTCGGCGAGATATTTCGCATTAAGAGTTCGCTCATCGAGTGCCCGTGGCAACAGGCGAAAAGTGAGCAGCGCCGAGATGGTATGCTGCACCTGCATCTGGGCCATAAAGAGATCCGGCTCATCCTCGTCAAAGCCGAAGATCGGCCGTGATGGGGTCACCCTGACGGCATCGCGGTTAATGGTCAGCTCATCGACCTTGAGCCAGGAGTAACCCTCTGCCAGTGCCAGCTCCCCTGCCCGCTTGAGCACATATTTGCGGGCGGTCTCCCTGTCCACCAGATCGTTGCCGACAAACTCCAGCTGCCACTTGTCAGGGCCAAGCCGGGTCTGGGAGAAACCGGTCTGGCCGTTCCAGAATGACTTTTCACTCTCGTAAGGGGTGGCGCAGCCCACCAGCAGCAGGGTGAGCATCAGCAGACAACAGGGTTTAGATACGGATGCAGACACGAGAGGCCTCGCCAGGCAAATGAGCAACAGAGTCGTTACTACACCATAAAGCGCGGTGGCTGCACAATCGACTCACGCCAGCAGCGACCGGCACGCATCACCACTGCACGCCTGTGCGGCAAATCGCAGGCAAAAGAAAAGGCCTTGTCGTTTGACAAGGCCTTTACCGGGGAATTTGGTCGGTGTGAGAGGATTCGAACCTCCGACCCTCTACACCCCATGCAGATGCGCTACCTGGCTGCGCTACACACCGACGGAGTCAGCTCGGCTGACGGGGGCAGAGTTTATGGAGATGACCCTGCCCTGTCAACAGGGAAACGCCGCCAATTCCTAAGCCACGGTGCGTTCGCCTGCTTTGCGAACAATCAGCGGTTAAAGGTCAGCCGCTTGCCCAGGATCTGGTCAGTCACCTGCCCGTTTTGCCAGGCGATCTGGCCGTTCACCAGCGTCATCTCCACCGTGCTGTGGAAGCGGTAGCCGTTGAAAGGCGACCAGCCACAGTGGTAGAGGATGTTGTCATCGTTGACCACATAGGGCTTGCCCAGATCCAGCAGCACCAGATCGGCGAAATACCCCTCGCGGATATAACCGCGATCCTGCACCTGGAAGCGCTCGGCCACCGCATGGGAGGTCTTCTTGACGATAGTCTCCAGGGTAAACACGCCGTTGTGGTAGAGCTCCAGCAGCGCCTGCAAAGAGTGCTGCACTAGCGGCACACCGGACGGCGCCTTGAAGTAGCTGTTCTGCTTCTCTTCCCAGGTGTGGGGCGCGTGGTCGGTGGCGATGATGTCGAGCACGTCGTTGCGTACCGCATCCAGCAGCGCCTGTTGGTCGGCGGCACTCTTCACCGCAGGGTTGCACTTGATCAGGCTGCCCTGGGTCTCGTAATCGGCATCATTGAAGAAGAGGTGGTGCACACACACCTCGGCGGTGATGTTCTTGTCCTTCAGCTCGCTCAGGTCATGGCTGGCGGTAAAGAGCGACAGCTCCTTGGCCGAGGTCAGATGCAGCACATGCAGCTTGGCACCGTATTTTTTCGCCAACGCCACCGCCATGCTGGAGGATTTGTAGCACGCCTCGTCACTGCGAATGCGGCCGTGCTCGCCCATCGGCACATTCTCGCCCCACTTGGCCCGCGCCGCCTCTTCCGCCTTGGCGATGGTCGGAGTGTCTTCGCAGTGGGTCACGATCATCACCGGACTTTCGCGGAAGATGGCCGCCAGGGTCTCCTGATTGTCCACCAGCATGTTGCCGGTCGAGGAGCCCATAAACACCTTGACCCCGCAGGACTGCTTGGGATCGAGACGCTTGATCTCTTCAAGGTTGTCGTTGGTGGCGCCGAGATAGAAGCTGTAGTTGGCGACGGAGGAGTTGGCGGCGATCTGGTATTTGGCTTCGAGGGCGTCGAGGGTGGTGGTCTGGGGATTGACGTTGGGCATTTCCATGAAACTGGTGGTGCCACCGGCGACGGCGGCGCGGGATTCGCTGGCGATAGTCCCCTTGTGGGTCAATCCCGGCTCCCGGAAGTGGACCTGATCATCGATCATTCCGGGGATGAGATGGCGACCTGCAGCATCGATAACCAGCGCATCGGGCGCCTCGATATCCGGGGCGATGCGGGCAATCCGTTCCCCCTCGATCAACACATCGGAGGCATAGATACGGCCTTCGTTGACCAGGGTGGCATTCTTGATAAGCAGTTTGTTCATGGGGGGTTCCAGTTCCTTTGCCGATAATCGCGGGTCATAATAGCGCAAAACTGCCCTTTCTCTGTAGCAAGGCCTGACTGATGAAGTTATTTGTAAGAGATTTGACCGTGATCGACTCCAGCTACCTGTGCGAACGCCGCGGCATGGTGGGCGAGAGCTGGCTGGTAGATATCGAAATGAGCGGTGAGCTCAACGAAATGAGCATGCTGCTGGACTTTGGCCGGGTAAAGAAGCTGATCAAGTCGATCATCGATGAAGAGGTGGACCACAAGCTGCTGGTGCCGACCGAGTGCCCGCTGATCCACATCGAGACACTGGATGGTGACGAAAGCACAGTGGATCTGCTGCGCCCGGGTCGCTCCATCCATCTGCGCTGCCCATCCCAGGGCTTTGCCTTTATCCCGGCCCCGCAAGTTGATAAAGAGTCGGTGACCCGCTACCTGCTGGCGGTACTGGCCAAACGGCTGCCGGGCAATATCAAGGATCTCTCCCTGACCCTGCGTCAGGAGGCGATCACCGGCGCCTTCTACCACTACAGCCATGGCCTGAAAAAGCACGATGGCAACTGCCAGCGTATCGCCCACGGCCACCGCTCTCCCATCGAGATCCACGTCGATGGTGAGCGCGACCAGGAGCTTGAGCTCAACTGGGCCGAACGCTGGGGCGATATCTACCTCGGCACCGAGGAGGACAAGGTGGCGCTGACCGAGCTCGCTTTGAGCCCTCGCGCCAATGCCCAGCTTGGCGAGCATCACTGCGGCTTCAAATATGTGGCGCCGCAAGGGCTGTTCCAGCTGGCCATCCCCAGCGCCGAGGTGGAGATGATCGACACTGACACCACGGTTGAGCTGCTGGCCTGCTACATCGCCCGCGAAGTGAAGAAGATGGTGGGCGACAAGTTCGTCAAGATTGTCGCCTATGAAGGGGTCGGCAAGGGCGCGATTGCCTACGCCTGATCCCCTTGTCACGGCCGCAATAAAGAGAAGGCCCCGCATCTGCGGGGCCTTGTTGTTTCAACTCTCGACCATCAGGCGCTGAGGCGGAAGCGCTTGACCAGGCTCTCCTGCTGCTCGGCAAGGGAGTCCAGCTGCTGGCTGGTCTCGGCCACCCGCTCGATCCCCTGATAGTTGAGATCCGAGATATCGGAGATGCGGTTGAGGTTGGTGGCGATATCGGCGCTGGTGGCCTGTTGCTGCTCGGCGGCAGAAGCGATCTGGCTCGACATGTCGCTGATCAGCACCACAATCCCCTGCACCTCCTCCATGGCGTTGTTGGCGTGAGAGCTCTGATCCACGCAGCTGTCCATCTCGCGAGAGCACTCCTGCATTACGATCACCGCCTTGGCAACCCCCTGCTGCAGGTTCTCGATCATGGTCTGGATCTCGCTGGTGGACTGGGCGGTACGGCCCGCCAGACTGCGCACCTCATCCGCCACCACCGCAAATCCGCGCCCCTGCTCGCCGGCCCGCGCCGCTTCGATGGCGGCGTTGAGGGCCAGCAGATTGGTCTGCTCGGCGATGCCTCGAATGACATCGAGGATGTTGCCGATCTGGCTGCTCATGGCGCTCACATCGCCAATCACCTTGCCGGTCTGTTGCAATTTGCCTGCAAGTTGATGAGTGGTGGTGATATTGCCCGCCATCACCTTGCGCCCCATCTCGGAGGCCTTCTCCACATCCTGCACCCGCTCCAGGGTCTGGTTGGCGGCCTGCGCCACTTCCCGCACCGAGGCCTCCATCTGGGTCATGGCGGCGGCGACCGAGGCGGTCTCCTGCCGCTGTTTCTCCAGATCCGCCCGCACTGATTCGGTGGTGTGGCGGTTGCCGTGGGCGGCATCGTTAAGCTGGGCAGACGCTTGTGAAAGCTGTGCCAGCACCTCCCCCATCTGGGCAATCAGCAGGTTGATCTGGCTGCCCAGCTGGCCGAATTCGTTCTTGCTCTGAAAACCGATGCGCTGGGTCATGTCGCCCTGGGTCACTTCGGTCAGCACCCGCAGCAACTCCCTGAGCGGACGGCGAATGGCCTTGCCCAGGGTATAAGCCACCAGCATGGCGATCAGGATGGCGACGACGATGCTGGTTCCCTGGGTCAGAGTGCTCTGGCTCTGAGTGGCTTTGGCGTGCGCAATGCTTTGACTCATCAGCTGCTGACTCTGGCCGGTGATCCGCTCAAGCCGGTTCTGGATCTCGACGATGAGAGCGCTAGCCTGCTTGCTCTTCTCCCGCATCTGCTCCTGCTGCTTCATCAGCGCCAGATACTGGGAGAGCACGCCTTCGCTTGCGGTGGTGTCGCGCACAAAGCCGTGAACATAGTGGCCCATGTCGTTCTCGAAATTCTTGAGCTCCCCCTGCAGATCCTTGATGGTGCTGTTGAACCCCTCGATCTGCATCTTGTTGCGCTTGAGCGCCCCTTCGATGGGGGTCGGAATGGTCTGATTGAGGGCGTCCATGGTGGAGAGTTCGATGGCGGAAAGCTTGGTGGTCAGGGTCTCGGAGAGCATCTTGATAAAGCTGTCGTCGATGGTGACCATCATGTCACCCAGACTCTTCTTGAACTGGGGCAGACTGACCTGAAACTGCCCCTTGGCCAGATTGACCTTGTGCAGTCGGGTGAGCAGCGCCTCGTGTTCGCCTGGCAGGGTATCGGTCAGTTGCAGGTAGCTGTCGACCTGTTGGCTAAGGCTGCTCATCTCCCCTTGCAGTTCGGGGTGGTGGGCGACCTGCTGGCGCAAGACGTCGAGGCTCTTGCCCACCGCAGCCTTGGCCTGTTTCAGTTCGGCCACTTCGGCCGGCAGCTGTTTGGGGTCCTGCTCGGTGAGCACATCCCCCAGCCACTTGTTGGCGCTGAGCAGGGTGATCTGGGTCTGGCTGCTGGCAATCACCAGCGGCATCGACTGCTGGGTCACCTGCTCCAGTGCGTTCCCCAGGGTCTCCTGACTACGAAATGTGAGCAGTGAACTGGCCACCATCACGGCCACCAGGATCGCGAAGCCAAGGTAGACTCGCTGCAAGATGGAGAGATCCGACATTGTTTGTTTCATTATTGTCCCGCTGTATATGCAAAAGTCCCTTGCCTGAGTACCCCGTCCTTTTGATACCCTGCAGACCACCCTGAACAGGCGCTGCAGATGACGTCCCTCTGGCTATCGGTATTTTTAACAATAACTGAAGGGAATGGGACATCAGCTGTGTCAAATGTCGGCTTGTGTCACACTTGGCGTGCTGCTCGCCCCCCTTTCGGGAGCCGCTTGGGGTTCTAGTTCAATTTTCTGTTTCATATAAGGGAGTTAGCCATGGCGCAAGAAACCATTTTCAGCAAAATCATCCGTAAAGAGATCCCCGCCGACATCCTTTATCAAGACGATCTGGTCACCGCATTCCGGGATATCCAGCCCAAGGCCAAGACCCATATTCTGATCATCCCCAATGTACTGATCCCCACCGTCAATGACGTGGAAGCCGAACATGAACTGGCCCTTGGCCGGATGTTCACCGTGGCCCGCAAACTGGCCGCTGAGGCTGGCATCGCCGAAGATGGCTACCGCCTCATCATGAACTGCAACCGCCACGGCGGGCAGGAGGTCTACCACATCCACATGCATCTGGTCGGTGGCCAGCCGCTGGGACCGCTGCTCAGCCTGTAATGAATCGCAACGCCTCAACCTGCCGCAGCGCCCTGTTGCTCTGCGGCGCCCTGCTGTTGCTGGGAGGCTGCGCCTCCCGCTGGCAGGATATGTTCGTCTCCTACTCCGATCAGATGGTGCCCCTGCGCAACCAGCTGCTGCTGGGCCATGCCGCCGAGGCGCTGCCCGAGGTGCGCGACTCCACCCTTGGGGATGACACCTTTGTGCTGGATCGGCTCGAACAGGGGCGTATCGCCTGGCTCGCCGGTAAGGATGCGGGCAGCAAGCAGGCGTTCACCGCCGCCGACAGCCGCCTTCAGTGGGAAGACAATCAGGCCGAATACCGGCTGAGCCACGGTCTGGATCAGGTGGGCAGTCTGCTCACTAACGATCAGTCGATGGCCTATCGTACTCCCGATTACGAACGCACCATGCTGCATCACTATCTGGCACTCAACTATCTGCAACGGGGAGATACCGATGGTGCCCTGGTGGAGGTGCGCCGGGCCAATCAGGTGCAGGAGCAGGCCCTGAAACGGCGAGCCGATGAGGTGCGCAAGGCGAAGGATGAGAGCGAAGAGGCCGAAGCAGAAGGCGAGATGCGCCAGCTGATGTCGCGCGGCGCACCGGATCTCGACCGGTTGATCGGCAAGGTCAAAAACGGTTTTCAGAACGCCTACACCTTCTATTTTTCCGCCATGCTCTATGAGGCGGCCGGGGATCTCAACGATGCCTGGGTCGACTATCAGCGCGGCTACCAGATAGCGCCGGACAACCGCAGCCTGCAAGATGCCTTGCTGCGTCTGGCGCAGCTGCGTGGCTCACCGGACGAGATCCGCGAGACCGAGAAAAAGATAGGCCGCAAAGCACCGCCACTTGAAAAAGATCAAGGCCAACTGGTGGTACTGTTTGAAGATGGTTTGATCCCGGCACGGCGCGAACTGTTCCTGCCGCTGCCCATCTCCACCTCCCGCGGCGATTTTCGCACCTTTACCGTCGCCATCCCCTATTACGATAATCGGGCCAGCGACACCGGCCCGCTGACGGTGGAAGTCGGCAAGCGGGCCTGGCAGACCAGCGAGCTGGTCAGGCTGGAAGCGCTGGCCGCCAAAGATCTGCAGGAGCGGCTGCCCGGCATGCTGACCCGCCAGGCGCTGCGACTGGTGGCCAAGGAGCAGATGCGCCGCACCGCCGCCAAAGAGGGAGGCGATGTGGGCAATATTCTGGTGGGGATCTTCAACACCCTCTCGGAGCGGGCCGATACCCGCAGCTGGCTGACGCTGCCAGCTCAGGCATCGAGCTGGCAGGGGATGGTGCCGGCAGGTGACATCAATCTCACCCTGGGCGCAGGGACGGCGCAGCGGCAATTGCCGCTCACCATCCACAAGGGACGCACCACCCTGGTCTGGGTACAGCGCCTCGGCGCCGGTCTGACCACCCGGGTGATGCCGCTCTGAGCAGATGGCGAAGAGAGATGAGCAAGACAATTAACCGGGCAGGCTCACACGCGGCCCCACTCACCCCGATGAAGGAGAGCAAGATGAAAGCATACGGGTTGGCCCTCGGGCTCGCGCTGCTGCTGACCGGCTGTGCCACCAACACCTCCGGCGTGGCGCTCTATGGCCCGGCGGGCGGTGCACCCACGCTGGAGCAGCATCAAAACGTCAACGTCACCCTGACCGAGCTGAGCCGCCGCCAGCAAAATGGCCTGCTGCAGGTCAATGTGGCCGCCGCTAGCACCCAGCGCGGCGATAACAAGCTGCAATATATCTTCTATTGGTATGATGAGGCCGGTCAGGAGGTCGCCAGCGATGGCCGCGGCTGGACCCCCATCAAGCTGCATGGCTATCAGACCCGCACCCTCTCGGCCCTGGCGCCCAGCCCGGCGGCGCAGGGTTACCGGATTTACGTACGCGAAGTGATTGAGGAATCCTACTGATGAAAATGAATCATGCCCTGCTGATATTGACCTCTGCATTGCTCTTGGGCGGCTGCTCCAGCACAACCGTCAGCTATGGTGATCCGACCGAAACTGAAACCGTCACCGTCGATTACGGCTCAAGCGATCTGCAGGCCATCGCCGACAAGATGGCGGACTCCATGCTGGCCTCCCCCGCCACCAGCGAGATCACCGCTGGCGGTCGTCCGGTGATGTTTATGGACTCTATCCGCAACAAGACCTCCGAGCACATCGATACCGAAGCCATCACCGATACTATCCGCACCAAGTTGCTGCGGGCCGGCAAGTTCCGCTTCGTCGACATGAGCAAGGTGGCCGCCGTCAAGCAGCAGCTCGAATACCAGCAGAGCAGCGGCATGGTGGATCCTGCCTCCATGGTACGTCTGGGCAAGCAGACCGGTGCCCGCTACATGGTCTATGGCAACCTCGCCAGCATCGTCAAAGACAATGGCAAGGTGAAGGATGTCTACTACCAGATGACCATGAACCTGATGGATCTGCAAAACGGCGAACTGCTGTGGGCCGATCAGAAAGAGATCCGCAAACAGGCGAAGAAATCCACCTTTGGCTGGTAACCGGCTCCCACTGACGGGCAACTGTGATCCGCTGCTGGCCAGCCTGCCAGCCCCCTGGCGGGAGGGGCAGCTGGAACCACTCGGGTTAGGCCTGACCAACTGCAACTATCGACTGCGCCTCCCCTCGGGGCGCAGTTACTTTTTGCGTCAGGGCCACTCCGACCCACTGCGCTTGGGCATCGACCGTCCCACCGAGTGGCAGCTTTATCAGGGGGCGATGGCAGAAGGGTTGGCGCTGCCCTGCCACTATGGCGATCCCGCCAGCGGCCTGATGTTGCTGGAGTGGTGCGATGAGCCAAACTGGGTGCACGCGGCGCCACCGGAAGCCGATCAGCCCCGTCTGCTGGCTGAGGTGCTGCGCAAGCTCCATCGCCTGCCGCTGCCTGCGGTGGTGATGGCGGTCCGAGCCCACGCCGCAGGCTATCGCGCCCGACTGGCCCGAATTCCCTCCTGGCTGCCCGCCCTGGAGCGGAGCTTGCTCGCCAGCAGTGAGCCAAATGATTGCTGGCGCCCTTGCCACCATGATCTCAATCCGGCTAACTTGTTGGGAAGCAAACCCTGGGTCATCGACTGGGAGTATGGCGCGGCAGGTCACCCCGGCTTTGAGCTCGCCAGCATCCAGCGCACCCATGAGTGGCCCGCCGAGCGGCGCGACGAGCTGGAAGTGCACTATCTGCAGGCCGTGCCGCGCCACCAGTGGCCCGATTTTCAGAGCGAGGCATTTTTACCCTGGGTCGACTATATCGGCCTGCTCTGGGCCCTGCTGATGGCAGAGCAACAGCCCTCACTCGACTATGACACCCTGATCGCCATCAACCGGCAACGACTGGAGTAACAGATGATAAACAAGGTGCGCTGGCACAAGCCGAAAACCTGGGGTCTGCTGCTGATCGGCCTGCTGCTGACCGGCTGCTCCACCCGGGTGATCTACTACTGGCTCGATACCGCCATCATCTGGCAGCTGGATGACTACTTTGCCCTCTCCTATTCGCAGAAGGATCTGCTCAGCCGCGAAGTGAAGGGGCTGATGGCCTGGCACCGCCAGCACGAGCTGCCGCGCTACGCCAAGGATCTCGACGCGCTGGCTAAGGCAGTGGCCAGCCCCATGACGCCGGAGCAGATCTCGACCAATCTCGATGCGGTGCAGCAGAGCCTGACCCGCACACTGGAAAACACCATCCCCCGTGCGGTCAGGCTGGCGCGCACCCTGACCGACGAGCAGGTGGCCCGCTTTATGACCGATCGGGTCAAGCGGCAACAGGAGCGGCAAAAGGACTTTGCCACTGAGCCCAAAGAGCAGATGCTGGCGGAGTTTCGCGACAAGATGAACAAGCGACTCGAGTTCTGGATTGGCGAGGTGAAACCGGCTCAGGCGCCACTGGTGGCCCAGTGGGCCGAATGGCAGTACGAGCTGATGCCCCCCTGGCTCGAGTTTCAGGAGTCCTGGACCCAGGAGCTGGACAGGCTGATGAAGCAGCGCCAGAGTCCCGACTTTACCCGCGAGCTGACTGACCTGCTGGCCGAGGGAGATGGGCTGATGGATGGCCGCTTTACCGGCTATACCGAGCAGTCACGCCAGCGTACCGTCAACTGGCTGAGCGCCATGAGCCAGTCGCTGGATATCTCCCAGCGGGCCCATCTCTATTCCCTACTCAAGGGTTATGCCCGCGACTTCAAGCAGATGAGCGGCAGCTGACGAGCGGCATCGAATGGTGCCATGCGCCCGGGGCAACCTTGTTCAAACCGGGCGCTTATGGTAGTTTGCCCTTTCTATTTATCGGGAATTAACTTTTTGCGCCTTATCGACAAAGTAAAACTGGTGCTGGTAACTCTGGTTATCGCCCTCACCCTGCTTTGTTCCATCGCCCGAATGGAAGGCCCGCTGCTACCCGCATCTCCCCAGAGTGAACAGCAGCAGACTCAGGTGTTCAATCAGCTTAGCGACAGCGATGATGGCATCATCAAGTTTGTCGGCAGCCATCAGAATCACCTGCTGCGTCTCGAACAATCCCTGCGCAGTGACAACCAGCCCAAGAGTGTGGTCTACGAGCTGATCCAGAGCTGGTCGGCCCAGGCCATCCTGCTGTTGCTGCTCGGCTGGCTAATGCTGGCACCCGAGCTCTATCACAAACAGAGTTTTCGCGATCGCTTTGGCGCGATCCACCGACGCCATCTACAGCGCCAACATCTGCAATACCGCTTCACCCAGAGCTATCTGAGCGCCTGACCCCGGAGGGGCTGGCACATCCACTGTTTGCTCATCTCCTCTTCCTGACGGATCCGGCGGCTGCCTGATCCGCATCTGATGCATCCCATTTTTTGCGCCTTGCCGAGCCTTGTTGCTATCGGCCCGGGCACCATTCTCCTGACAGAGGCTTGTTTGCCATGAGAAAGAGCAATCGCACCGTTCTCAACCGCATGAGCAAGTGGCAGTACGCACTACTGCTGTTGATGCTGTTGACCTTTACCTTTTACTCCCTGCCCACCTTTTTCGGTGAGCAGCCCTCCCTCGGCCTGCACGGACAGCAGCGCCTGACCGCTCAACAACAGATGCTGCTGAGTGACAAACACCTGACCCCGCTCAAGGTCCTTGAGCAACCTGAGCGGGTCGAGCTGGTCTTTGCCAGTCAGGGCGATCAGCAGCGCGCCAAGCAGTTGCTGGAGCTGCAAGGGGTCGACAGTGCCGCCCTGACCCTGGAGTTTCACTCCAACGCGCCGGCCTGGATCACTCGCCTCGGCGCCGATCCCATCAAGCTGGGGCTCGACCTGCGTGGCGGCTCCCAGCTGCTTATCGGGGTGGACGTGGACTTTGTCATCGACAATCAGACCAAGAATCTGGTCGACACCCTGCGCACCCGTTTCCGTGAAGCCAATCTGCGCGGCGCCAGCGTCACGCGCAGCGCACAGGGCGCCGTAGCCGTCACCCTGCCGGAGGTGGCCGAACAGGAGAGCTGGCTCTCTATCATCAAAGAGAGTGCCGGTACCCGTCAGGATCAGTGGAAGCTGACCCGCTCCGGCAATGATCTGAAACTGGTGCTGAGCGAGGCGGAGCGTACCCTGCTGGTCAACAACGCCGTGACCCAGAACCTGTCGATCCTGAAAAAACGGATCAACGAGCTCGGCATTGTCGAGGCCTCGGTGGTGCGTCAGGGGCAGGATGGCATCCGTATCGAACTGCCCGGGGTACACAACCCCAAACAGGCGAAAGAGGTGATCGGCGCCACCGCCTCGCTGGCCTTCTACGAGGCCAAAGCCGACAGCCACGTCTATATCGCCGATCGCAACGGTCAGGCCGTCGGCATGGCACGCAAGCCGGTGCTGACCGGCGAGCACATCGTCGATGCCCGCGCCAACATGGGCGAAATGGGTCAACCCCAGGTCAATATCGTGCTCGACACCCTGGGTGGCAGCAAGATGAACCAGTTCAGCCGCCAGCATGTGGGCAAGCCGATGGCGACCGTTTTCACCGAGTACAAGACCAACGCTCAGGGCAAACTGCGCGCCCAGAGCGAGGTGATCAACGTCGCCACCATCCAGACCGCCCTTGGCAACCAGTTCCGCATCACCGGCATTGGCAGTCTGCCGGAGGCGCAAGAGCTGGCCATGCTGCTGCGTGCCGGCGCCCTCACCGCCCCTCTCAAGATCCTGGAAGAACGCAGTATTGGCCCGACGCTGGGGATGCAGAATATCGAGGCAGGCTTCACCGCGCTGGCCTTCGGCATGGCGGGCATGATGCTGTTCATGATGGCCTGGTACCGCAAATTCGGCTGGGTTGCCATCACGGCGCTGGTCGCCAACCTGTTGATGCAGGTCGGCATGCTGGCGGTGCTGCCGGGCGCCGTGCTGACCCTGCCGGGGATCGCCGGTCTGGTGCTGACGGTGGGCATGGCGGTGGATACCCATGTGCTGATCTTCGAGCGGATCAGGGACCGTCTGCGAGAAGGAGGTTCACTGGCCAACGCCATCGACTTTGGCTATCGCTCGGCCTTCCACACCATTTTCGATGCCAATATCACTACGCTCATCTGCGCTGTGGTGCTCTACTCCATCGGCTCCGGGCCGCTGCAAGGCTTCTCCATCACCCTCATTCTGGGTCTGCTCTCCAGCATGATCACCGGGATCTGGGGGACGCGCGCCATCATCAACCCCCTCTGGGGACGCAGCAGCGAGCGCACGCTGAAGGTGTAACGGGACAGCAGTCCCTCTGATGAGCGGCTTTGACTGCGCCATCGGCCATGGATATGGCCGGAGCGGCCAAAGCAGAACACTATTTTCCCGGCGTGTCGCGACACGTCGTGATGGGCCAACAGCCTGATGCTGGCTGGCCAAGGAGAGAATTATGTTGAGAATGATCGTTGCCATGGGGCTGACCCGTTGGCGCTATATCGGCCTGTGGGCTTCCATCCTGCTGACCGTGGCCAGCGTCGCCATCTTGCTGGTGAACGGCCTGACATTGGGGCTCGATTTTACCGGCGGGATCCTGCTGGAGTTTCATATCCAGACCCTGAAAGAGGCCCATGAGCTCAATGCCATGCTGGTTTCCCCGCTGGCGGGAGCCGTTGAGCTGAGCTCGGCCGGAATTCCCGGCGAGTGGCTGATCAAGCTGCCCCCCCACGAACTGCCCTGGCCCGCGGCGGATCTCGCCACCATGCTGACCCAGCAGTTGGGGATGCCGGTCGAGTTGCTGCGCACCACCATCGTCGGTCCTCAGGTGGGTGCCGAGCTGTTCCAGCAGGGGATGCTGGCGGTGCTGGTGGCTTCGCTGGCGATGTCGGCCTATCTGGCGTTTCGCTTCGAGTGGCGTCAGGCCGTCGGCATCCTGCTCTCGGTGGTCCATGACGCCATCGTGGCGCTGGGGCTGCTGTCACTCTTTCAGATCGAATTCGATCTGAACATCATCGCCGGTTTGATGGCGGTGATCGGCTACTCCCTCAACGACAGCATCGTCATCTCGGACAGGTTGCGGGATCTGCTGAGCTCGCGTACCCAGATGGGGATCCACGAGTGCTCCGATGTGGCCATCAAGGCAACCTTCAGTCGCACCATGATCACCTCGGGCACCACCCTGTTTACCGTGGGCGCCCTGCTGCTGTTTGGTGGTGACGCCCTCTACGGCTTCTCCTTCACCCTGTTTGCCGGGATCCTGGTGGGCACCGTCTCTTCCATCACCGTCGCCTCGACCGTGCAGGAGCTGCTGGGCCTCACCCCGCAGGCCTACCAGAAGAAGAGCGAGGAGCCACTGGCCAACGCAGCCTGAACCTTGTTAATCAGGCCCGGCTCACCGGGTCTCAACGAACCGGGCCCCTGCCAACCATTGGCAGGGGCTTTTTCCATCCCTCCTCTCTCGCCGCCCATTTTGTCGTTCGGCTCGCCTCAATTGACAACTGACCATATTGAAAGCAATAACGGATCAACCCGTCATTTTTAATAACAAAAAGGTCATTTTATTACGTCGTAAACCATAAAATGTGACTGAAAGCACTTTCTTGAGGGCTCAAAGGAGGCAACATTGTAGTGATTTATCTACAAAGGGATATGAGATGTTGTTACAACCTGCCAATACAGCAAAATCCAGACAGTTGCTGAACGAGACCATGGCTTTGGTACTCGCAGGAGGGCGGGGTAGTCGCCTCAAACAGTTAACCGACAACCGTGCAAAACCTGCCGTTCATTTCGGCGGCAAATTCCGCATCATCGATTTCGTGCTCTCCAACTGCATCAACTCCGGCATTCGTCGGGTCGGTGTCGTGACCCAGTACAAATCCCACAGCCTGTTGCGCCATCTCCAATCGGGCTGGTCTTTCCTGCGCTACCAGATGAACGAGTTTATCGATCTGCTCCCTGCCCAGCAGCGGGTGGATGAGGTGAACTGGTATCGGGGTACCGCCGATGCGGTCTACCAGAATCTGGATATCATCCGCGATCACGCCCCCAAATATGTGGTGGTGCTGGCAGGCGATCACATCTACAAGATGGATTACGCCGCCATGCTGCTCGACCACGTCAATATGGGCGCCAAGGTGACCGTTGCCTGCATCGAGGTGCCACGCAGTGAAGCAAGCGCC
This sequence comes from Aeromonas sp. s13, assembly GCF_040907905.1. Lineage (NCBI taxonomy): Bacteria > Pseudomonadati > Pseudomonadota > Gammaproteobacteria > Aeromonadales > Aeromonadaceae > Aeromonas > Aeromonas sp. s13. Next base: position 147,468 of record NZ_JBFOCS010000072.1, read on the forward strand.
TTCGGGGTAATGGCGGTGGATGATGATCGCAAGATCAATGCCTTCGTCGAAAAGCCTGCTAACCCGCCCGCCATGCCGGGCAAGGCCGACACCGCGCTGGCCTCCATGGGCGTCTATATCTTCGATGCGGAGTATCTCTATCAGCTGCTGGAAGAGGACATTGCCAACGAGCAGTCCCATCACGATTTCGGCATGGACGTGATCCCCCGCGTGGTGAAAGAGGGCACCGCATTCGCTCACCCGTTTGGCATGTCCTGTGTCGGCTGCTGTCCGGATCGCCGCCCCTACTGGCGCGATGTGGGCACCGTGGACTCCTTCTGGGAAGCCAACATGGATCTCGCCTCAGTCACGCCGGAGCTGGATATCTACGATCAGGACTGGCCCATCTGGACCAGCCAGAACATGACTCCTCCCGCCAAGTTCGTGCAGGACAGAAATGGCCAGCACGGCATGACCATCAACTCCATGTTTGCCGGGGGCACCATCGTCAGTGGCTCTTTCATCCTGAGTTCGGTGCTCTTTACCAATGTGCGGGTCGACTCCTTCTGCACTCTGGATCAGGCCGTTATCTTCCCGGGTGTGGAGATTGGTGCCGGTTGCCGACTGCGCCGGGTGGTGATCGACAAGGGGTGCAAACTGCCGGAAGGCACGGTGATCGGTGAAAACGCCGATGAAGATGCACGTCGCTTCCACCGCTCCGAGCAGGGCATAGTGCTGGTCACCCAGGGGATGCTCACTCGCCTGAACAAAGAGCTGCAGGGAAAACAGAAGCGCTGATCCGCAGCCAGACGGGATCCCCCTTCCTACCGCAAAGGGAGCCATTATGGCTCCCTCTTTCTATGGCTGACCAGATAAGCCACCCCACACCATCATTGCCATCGCGTTGCAGTCTCCCAGAGATACCATTTACTGTGGGTGAGCAACTGGGCAACGCAGCCTTCACCTCTCAAGGTGTAAATATCAAGTTACACAAAAACCATTAACCCTCCGAAAAACCCTCTGTATTATTCCTGTTCGCGCTATATAGCAGCTCCTTTATCTGACTTTTTAGCGGTAAATCCGCTAGTTTCACTTGATTGTTTGTTTTTCCTTGGTAAGGTGAGGGCGGTTGCGTAACAAAGCAGGTACCAACGTAAACATATCGGTACAATCGCTTTTGGCTTAATACAGTAGAGAGAATGAAATCATGCAAAGAGACCCCCTGAACAACATCCATATCCAGTCCGAACAAGTGATGATCACGCCTGCCCAGCTCAAGGAGAAGTTACCCATCTCCGACAAGGCGCTGGCATTCGTGCAAGGGGCCCGTAATACCATCGCCGATATCATTCACCGCCGCGATCACCGCCTGCTGGTGATCTGTGGTCCCTGCTCCATCCACGACATGGACGCCGCCAAAGAGTACGCAACCAGACTCAAAGCGCTGCATGATGCCTATCAGGACTCTCTCTACATTGTCATGCGGGTCTACTTTGAGAAGCCGCGCACCACGGTCGGCTGGAAAGGCTTTATCAACGACCCCAATCTGGATGGCACCTTCGATGTGGAGCTGGGGCTGCACCGTGCCCGCGAGCTACTCTGCTGGCTGGCGGAGCTGGAGTTGCCGCTGGCCACCGAAGCGCTCGACCCCATCAGCCCGCAATACCTGGCGGAGCTCTTCTCCTGGTCAGCCATCGGCGCCCGCACCACCGAATCCCAGACCCACAGGGAGATGGCGTCAGGTCTCTCCATGCCGGTCGGCTTCAAGAACGGCACCGACGGCAACTTGGGGACTGCCATTAATGCGTTGCAGGCGGCCTCCTCCCCTCACGCCTTTATGGGGATCAACCAGCAGGGCCAGGTTGCGCTGCTGCAGACCCAGGGCAACCCGGATGGCCACGTGATCCTGCGCGGCGGCAAACATCCCAACTATGACTCGGTCAACGTGTCGCTGGCGGAAGAGGCGCTGGAGAAAGCGGGCCTGCTGCCGAGCCTTGTGGTGGATTGCAGCCACGGCAACTCCAGCAAGGATCACCGTTTGCAGCCCAAGGTGGCCTACAACGTCATCCACCAGATCCAGGAGGGCAACCGCTCCATCATCGGGGTGATGCTCGAATCCAACCTGTTCGAGGGAAACCAGTCCAGCGAGCAGCCCAAGGAGCAGATGCGCTACGGGGTCTCCATCACCGATGCCTGCATCGACTGGGACACCACCGCCACCCTGCTGGCCCGCTGCCACAACCAGCTGGCTGACCCCCTCAAGGGCAGAACTGCACGGTAAGCCGTGGTATCTTGTCGTAACCTATTGAACAATCGAGGTATCACTAGTGGTGGCATCAAACCGCTCATGCCGTGATACCTTGTTGCATCTTGATTTTCAGGGCGCCGCTGCGGCGCCAGCAGGGACTGGATATGGCTGAAGAGTTGAATGTACTCAGGGACAAGATAGATGCGGTGGACAAGCAGCTGATCGATCTGCTGGCCGCCCGTCTGGCCCTGGTGGGAGAAGTGGGTGAGGTAAAGAGCCGCCACGGCCTGCCCATCTATGCACCGGATCGGGAGGCGAGCATGCTGGCCCGCCGCCGCGCCGAGGCCGAGCAGTTGGGAGTGCCCGGCGATCTCATCGAAGATGTGCTGCGCCGGGTGATGCGTGAATCTTATGCCAGCGAGAAAGATACCGGCTTCAAATGCATAAAGCCGGATCTTGGCAAGGTGGTCATCATCGGCGGTCAGGGCCAGCTTGGTCGGCTGTTCGGTCATATGTTCAGCCTCTCAGGCTACCGGGTCGAGACGCTGGAACAAGCCGACTGGCCACGCGCTGACGAGATCCTTGCCGGAGCCGGTCTGGTGATGGTGGCGGTGCCAATCGATATCACCTGCCAGATCATCGATCGCCTCGGTAACCTGCCCGCACACTGCCTGCTGGTTGATGTCACCAGCGTGAAGGCGGCGCCGCTCGAACATATGCTGACGGTGCACCAAGGGCCAGTACTGGGACTGCACCCCATGTTCGGGCCGGATGTGGCGAGTCTCGCCAAGCAGGTGATCGTCTGCTGCCAGGGTCGTGACCCCGCCGCCAGCCAATGGCTGCTGGATCAGATGACCATCTGGGGCGCCCGCTTGCAACAGGTGGAGGCCAAGGCTCACGATGAGGCGATGACCCTCATTCAGGCTCTGCGTCACTTCGCCACCTTTGCCTATGGCTGGCACCTCTCCCGGGAGCAGGCCAATCTGGATCGCCTGCTGAGTTTGAGCTCCCCCATCTACCGGCTGGAGCTCGCCATGGTGGGGCGGCTGTTCGCTCAGGATCCCCACCTCTATGCCGACATCATTTTGTCGTCACCGCAGAATCTGGCGATGATCCGTCGCTACTACCAAAACTTCGGCGAAGCGCTGGGGCTGCTGGAGCGGGGGGACAGGGACGGTTTCATCGATGCCTTCTCGCAAGTCTCCGGTTTCTTCGGCGAATATGCCGACCAGTTCCTGCGTGAAAGCCGCATGTTGCTGGCCCAGGCCAACGATCGCCGCCAACACGGCTGATCCTGCAAAAGCAGTCACCGCTCATATCACCAAAAAGGGAAGATACTCAGGCATCTTCCCTTTTTGTTTATTACCGATTTCAACGCTAACTCAGTCGCGAGCGGCGACGCATCAAGTACCTACCTAGATTTGGCATCACAATCCCCTCTCCCTGCGCTGCATCACATCCACCAAGCATGCCCCCTAAATATCCGCACAAGCCGCGCAAATAGCGCCGCCCCTTACAAGGGCAGCCAGATTCTCACAGTCAAACCAAGCTGCTACGAGCAAGGTTGTACGACGCAAAGTAGAACAAGCGCCTCTCATCAAAGAGATAAGCAAGAAGCAGGAAGCAGGAAGCAGGAAGCAGGAAGCAGGAAGTAGGAAGTAGGAAGCAGGAGAGATTAATCGAGACTGATGGTTTGCCAAATATCACTTAACACAGCAATCCGGCGATACATCATGCACCAATACGCTGTCGCCAAAAAGAAAATGGCCGAGATATCGTCTCGGCCATTCGTAGCTTGGTCAAAGACTCAAGCCAGGATATTACTCATGTGCAACTTATTAGAAGTTGTACTGCAGAGCAACAGTCCACTGGTCGTCAGCGTTATCGATACCTTCGATACGGTATTCGGTATAGGCTTTCAGCTTGGAAGTGAAATCATACTGAACACCCAGCAGAGTCGCATCAATCGAATCTTTGTAAGAAGCGCCCGGAGCACGTGTCTCTTCTTTGTTGTAACCAGCCAGGAAGGTCCAAGCATCTACGTTATAGGTAGCAGCCAGTTCGTAGCCTTTACCTTCATGCTTGTTGCCAGTTGCCTTGTTTTTCAGGTCACTTTCGTTGTACATGGCTGCAAAGTAGAAGCCATTGATACCGTAGTTGGAAGAGATAGCCCAGTCAGACTTCTCAAACTTGCCGCCCTTGGTGAACACACCGGCGCGGTCAGCCGTTGCTTCCAGGTCAGAACGGTTGTAACCGGCATCAAAGCCCAGACCGAAGTCAAACTTGTAACCAGCGGCAGCACCGTAGCCTTGGTTCAGTTTGACATCTTGAATAGTTTTGCTGATGGTGCTTGATCCAACGTCTTTAACAGAAGTCACTGCATCATCATTGGTTTGGTAAGACAGTTTACCGTGGAAGCCACCGAAGCTGTTGGAGTAGATGATCTGGCCTTCTTGACGACCATCGTACAGGTTACCTTCGCTACCCCACTCGTTGAAGATATCGGTCACGGCAATGGCATCGTAGTAAGCGGTATCGGTTTGACCGAAAATGATCTTACCGTATTGGGTACCATCGAAACCTACATAGATGTGACGTGCTTCAAACTTACCACCAGTCTTCTCACCTTTAGCCTGAGATTTGGTGTCTTTGTTGATGTTATCGCTGTTTTCAGAAGCGACTTGCCATTCGGTCTTGGCAATACCAGACCAGGTGTTGTTCAGCGCGATCTTGCCGGACCAACCCAGACGGGAAGCACCAACCAGTTCAGCGTCAGAAGAGTCGTGCTCACCGTAGTAGTTAGCTTGTACACGGCCGTATACGTCGAAAGTGGTACCGTCTTTGTCATAGATCACTGCGGCGTTAGCGGCGGATGCAAACAGAGCCGGAATAGCAATAGCCAGAATTGTCTTTTTCATAGTTTCCAATGCCTACTGTAATTAAACACTAAGTTGTTGTTATTCCCTGTGTTAGCGATGTTCTTTGCATCACTATGCCGCCGAGACTAGCACCGGATTTTTTGAACCGCAATGAAAAAACTTGGAACTTTTTACGGAAACCATAGTCATGGAGGCAAAAATGTGAGCCAAGTCTCACCTAACGGAAAGGCAAAAGGAAAACGTTTACAATGAATCCTGCTGATTATTTGGACTCAAATAGTCTATTTTGCATGCAAATAACGCTAACTACCTGATAAACAACCAGAGTGGTCTGATCAGCGTAAAACAGCCGTGATAATTGCAGTTGCCTCGACCTCACCAAGGGGTTGCGGGTATCCTTGTCCTTCGATTAACCCCTAACTGGCCTTCTCTTCATGCTCTCTACTCGCCTTAAAGCCACCATTCGTCAAACCTATCGCCAGATTTCGGATGGATTACCCGGTTTTGTGCCGCGCAAAGAGCAGAACTTTCTGGTGGCCGAGATAGCAAAAACCCTGACCGGCGAGTACGACAAACAGCGCCGTATTCTGGTGGCCGAAGCGGGCACCGGTATCGGCAAATCCCTCTCCTATGCGCAAGGAGCCATCCCGGTGGCGCGGCTCACCCAGAAGAAGCTGGTGATCTCTACCGCTACCGTGGCCCTGCAAGAGCAGCTGATCCACAAAGACCTTCCTTTTTACCACCGCCACAGCGAGCTGCCGTTTCGCTTTATGCTGGTCAAGGGGCGTCAGCGCTACTGCTGCGAGCATCTGCTGGAGCAGGCAGCCAGTGGCGCCGAGATGGCCAACTTCGAGCTCGACTTTGGCAGTCTGAGCAAGTCCAAGCCATCTGACAGCGACAAAGATCGCTACCAGGCCCTGTGGCAGGCCTACACCAATGGTAAATGGGACGGGGATCGGGACAACTGGCCGGAGCCCATTCCCGACACGTGCTGGGATCGCATCGCCGCCGACCGCCACACCTGCAACAAGGCGCTGAGCCATCACCAGCACTGCCCATTTCATCGCGCCCGCAACGACATGGAGAGCGCCGATGTGCTGGTCGTCAACCATGCACTGCTGCTCTCCGATCTGACCATGGGCGGCGGCATCATTCTGCCGCCCCCCGATGAGTGCATCTATGTGCTGGATGAGGCCCATCACCTGCCCACTATCGCCCGGGATCACGGCGCGGCGTCGGCCAGCGTCAAAGGCTCGCGTCGCTGGCTGGAGAAGCTGGTACAAAGTGCAGGCAAGCTGGCGCGGACTCTTAATAAAGAGAGCCTGCTCGACCCCCAACTCAAACTTCAGGATGCACTGGCCTCCATCCAGCCCGACCTGAAGGCGGTCGAGCAGTGGCTCAGCGCCAACGATCGGCTTTTTGGCAGTGAACCCCACTACCGCTTCGCCGAAGGGGTATTGCCGGATCCCCTGCCCATGCTGGCGGAGAATCTCAAGGAGTCGAGCAAGAAGGCGCTGCGGGCGCTGGATCGGATGCAAGGAGCCATCGGTGAAGCGCTGAAAGATGGCGAGATCCGCCGCAAGGAGGCCGAACCTCTGCTGGCAGAGAGCGGTTTTCATCTGCAACGGCTGGAGAGTTTCTGCGCCCTCTGGGAGATGCTGGGGCGCCATGTGCCGACCGGTAAAACCCCGCTCGCCCGCTGGATGGCCAAGAGCGATGACGGCGATATCTGGCTGCACGCCTCACCGATTGAGGTAGGCTATTTGCTGGAGGAGTGGCTCTGGTCGAAATGTCTGGGAGCCGTACTGGTCTCCGCGACCCTCACAGCACTCTCTTCCTTTAGTTATTTTCGCCATCAGGTGGGGCTCAAGGAGCACGACGGTACCCGCTATCTGCGCCTGCGCTCACCCTTTGACTATCAGAAAGCCGAGCTCTATCTGCCCAAAATGGAGCACGAACCCAACTCGCCGGCCTTTACCAACGAGCTCATCAGCGTACTGCCACGTATTCTGGCGGGCAAGGAGGCGAGTCTGGTGCTCTTCTCCTCCTACCGCCAGATGAATGAGGTGGCCATTGGCTTGCGAGCCAAGGGGCTGTCACTGCTGGTGCAGGGGGAAGCCTCCCGCAATGCCCTGCTCACCCTGCACAAACAAAAATGCGATGGCGGTCAGGCCAGCATCCTGTTTGGTACCGGCAGCTTCTCGGAGGGGCTGGATCTGCCGGGTCACTACCTTACCAATCTGGTCATCACCAAGCTCCCCTTTGCGGTGCCCAACTCGCCGGTCGAGGAGGCTACTGCCGAGTGGGTGGAGCAACGAGGCGGCAACCCCTTCCTGCAACTGACGGTCCCGGAGGCATCGCGCAAGCTTATCCAGGCCTGTGGCCGCCTCATCCGCAAAGAGGCCGATCGGGGGCGAGTCACCATTCTGGACCGCCGCCTGCTGACCAAACGTTATGGCAAGGGGTTGCTCGACGCCCTCCCCCCGTTTACACGGCGGATCGAATAAATAAGTCGGTCGCTATTGATAAACAAACTGACAGCAGCGCGAACATCGACCACCAGAAAGAGCCATTGCCGCAGTAGGCCAAACCTGTAAAAATGAGCCCCTGTTTTCAGTGGGCAATCGCCTGACTGTTCAAGGAGATGAAATGAAACTGACTGTTCTGGTACCGGCGCTGGCTGGTCTGTTGTGGGCCGGTAGCGCCCTTGCTGATGCCCAATTGGAAGTGACCACCCCGTATGTCGTCCAGCTGATCGATGGTCAATCCATCAACCCCAAGCTGCTCGACAAAACCAGCACCTTCCCCCTCTCTGCCGGCAAACACCAGTTGGTCGTCGCCTTTGAAGGCAACTACTCCAGCCGTAACGAAATCAAGCTGGTGACCGCCGAGCCGTTGGTGCTGAACTTCACTGCTGCCGACAACCAAAAGCTGGTGCTGGACTATAAAAAGCCCCGCAACGAAGCCGAAGCCAAGCAGTTTGTCAAAGAGCAGAAAGTGGCGCTGAAAGACAAGGTCAGTGGTCAGCAAGTGAGCAGCGAACAGTTCGTGATGCCGAAAGTAGAGGGCTTCCAGCTGACCCGTGACTATCAGCAAGAGCTGATCAACATGGGGAAAGCCTTCAACCAGCCCAAAGCAGTGGCCGTCTCTTCTGCTGCCGTGATGGCTGCCGCCAGCGCACCGGTTCAGGTTGCCCCCAGCAAGGCTCAAAGCAATCCGGAAGCGCTGACCCAGTTGCAAAACTGGTACAACAAGGCAGATGCGGAAACCCGCAAAGCCTTCCAGATCTGGGTTATCCAGCAGCAATAAGCCGGGCTGAGAGATTGACTGAAAGGGGAGCCAAGCTCCCCTTTTCCATATCCTGCGGTCTCACTCACGACGCGTCTTGATTTATGCGCTGCCACTTCCCCTTTATATAGGGAGTGTATATATGGATTCATCTGCTGATTTCATATATAGAAAGCGCCACCTTGCCAGGGAGAATGGCACCATGTCGTTGCGCATTTTCTATCACCCCCTCTACTCCTCCCTGACGCTACCCGAGCGCCATCGCTTCCCGCTGGCCAAGTATCAGGGGCTGTTTGAGCAGTTGCAGGCGCAGGGTTACCCCCTGGGCGAAGCGCCAGCGGCCACCCGGGAGCAAATCTGTCGCATTCACGATGCCGATTATGTCGCGGCGGCCCTGAGCGGCCAGCTTGAAGCTCGCGCCATCCGCAAGATCGGTTTTCCCTGGTCACCCATGCTGATAGAGCGCACCTTGCGCTCGGTGGGTGCCACTATTGCCGCCAGCCGCCATGCTCTTGAGCAGGGATGCGGCTTGCAGATCTCCGGTGGCTACCACCACGCCCATCGGGATCACGGCAGCGGTTTTTGTCTGTTCAACGATCTGGTGATTGCCGCCCAGGCTTGCCTCGACGAGGGGCGCTGTGAACAGGTGCTGATCGTCGATCTCGATGTACATCAGGGAGATGGCAGTGCGACCCTGTGCGCCGGAAGGCGCGATATCATCACCCTCTCCTTCCATGGGGAGCACAACTTTCCCCATCACAAAGCCGCCTCTCACCTCGACTTTCCGCTGCCAAGCGGCATGACGGACGATGCCTATCTCACCACACTGCAACAGGCACTCTCGCTGGCACTGCGGCTCTATTCGCCGGATCTCATCCTCTATCAGGCGGGCGTCGATGTGCATCATGCCGACGAGCTTGGTTATCTCTCCTTGAGCGATGCAGGGGTTCGCCTGCGCGATGCCATGGTATTTGACTGTGCAATCAAGCATGGGTTGCCCATCGCGGCGGTGCCCGGTGGCGGCTATCGCCGCGACTGGCAGCAGCTGATCCCGCTTCATATGTCGCTGTTTGAGACGGCATGCCACCGTTTTGGCTGATGGCATGGCTTTATAGCGCGGACACCCCATCAGAAGTGGGCGGGCACTTCACCAGATAAAACAGAAGAGGCGACCCCTGGGGTCGCCTCTTCGTGTTTCGTCATCTGGGTCACACAAGCTCGCTCGTTGCCAGGCAAGCTCGGGACGCCTGAGTATAACTATTTCTGACGCTTGCGGGCGTACTTGCGACGGGCGCGGGCCTGACGCTCCTCTTCCCGCTCGGCCTTCTCTTTGGCTTTTTGCTCGGCTTCTGCGGCGGCTTCGACAATCTCGACGCTCACCATCTCCGGCGTCTCCAGCGAGATGCGGCCAAGCAAGCCGGAGCGGAACTCGTTGATCAGGATCTCGGACGCCTTGTGCAGGTCGGCCAGCCCCCCTTTGCGCATAAACGCCCGCTGGCGGGCGATCATCTCCAGCAGTTCGATCTCGGTCTCGGGCAGCTCGTCAATCTGGTAGCGCGCCTTGATCCGCTCCGGATAGGCCTTGATGAAGTAGTCAGCGGCGAACATGGCGATATCGGCATAGTCGAACACTGTGTCCTTGATGGCCGCTGTGATGGCCAGACGATAACCGCAGGAGGGCGGATTGAGCTTGGGCCAGAGGAAACCCGGGGTATCGGTCAGGATAACGTTGTTATCCAGCTTGATCCGCTGCTGGGACTTGGTCACCCCCGCCTCGTTGCCGGTGCGAGCGATGATGCGCCCCGCCAGGGTATTGATCAGAGTGGACTTGCCCACGTTGGGGATCCCCATGATCATCGCCCGCACGCCGCGTAGCTCAAAATTGCGCTCCGGCAGCATCTCGTGGCAGAGAGTCAGCAGTTGCTTGATCTTCTCCGGCTCTTGTTGCGTCAGCGGCAGCGCCTTGATCCCCTTCTCTTTTTCCATGTGTGCCACCCACAGATCGGTGATCGCCGGATCGGCCAGGTCCGCCTTGTTCAGCACCTTGATCACCGGGGTATCACCACGCAGCTCGGGCACCAGCGGGTTTTCGCTGGAGAAGGGGATGCGGGCATCGAGCATCTCGATGATCACATCGACCTGGGGCATGACCTCGGCAATCTCTTTGCGGGCCTTGTGCATGTGACCGGGGAACCAGTTGATGGACATATCCGTTACTCTCTGTGGGGGCTGCGGGCGCGCGCATGGAACAACAGGCGCTCTGCCGCGGGCATCGAACGAAGGGGGCGCATTTTACCTGCTGCGGGCCTCTTTTGACAGGTCATTCTAACCATCACCTCATCAAATCAGCAAACCGCCGAGGCGGAGCAACCTTGCCGGAAGCGACCGGACCAACTGGCTCAATTGATAGATAACACATTGATATAGTGTAACATTTTCATCACTTTTTCACACAACCGTCACCGATAGTCAGTAAAAGTGTCATCTACCCCCTCTAGGCTGCGCTCAGGTTTTACAAGGAGCGAACCCCAATGAGAAAAATGGCAGGACTTGCAGTGATGATCGGCGCCGCCCTGGCTGCCGGCTGCAAATCAGACAATGACACGGTGGCGACCAAGCCCGCAGCCCAACCCACCAACGTCATCTTCTTCCTCGGTGACGGCATGGGCCTCAACACCCTGACGGCGGCCCGCATCTACGGTGTCGGCGAAGAGGGTGATCTCACCATCGATACCCTGCCAGAGACGGCCTTTATCAAGACCTTCTCCCACGATGCCCAGGTCACTGACTCGGCCCCCTCCATGGCGGCCTACATGACCGGGGTCAAGAGCAACAACGGTGTCATCAGCATGGACGGCGACGCCACCTATGAGAGCGACTGCAGCAAGAGCGCCGGCAAGCCGGTGACCACCCTGCTGGAGCTGGCCAAAGCCGATGGCCGCGGTACCGGTGTGGTAACCAGCACCCGGGTAACCCACGCCACCCCGGCGGCTACCTATGCCCATATCTGCAACCGGGATCTGGAAGCGGATATCGCCGTCCAGCTGGTACCGGGCGGCAAAGGCTACAACAGCGCCCTCAAGGAGGGGCTGGATGTGGTGCTCGGTGGCGGCAGCAGTTTCTTCCTGCCCAAAGCCGACAAGGGCAAGCGGGAGGATGGCCGCAACCTCATCAGCGAAATGCAGGCCAAGGGCTACCAGTTTGCCAGCAATCTGGATGAGCTGAACAAGGCCGATGCGGGTAAGCCGCTGCTGGGGCTGTTTGGTTCCAGCCACATGAAATATGACCTGGACCGCCCTGCCAGCGAGCCGTCACTGGCCCAGATGACCCTGGCCGCCATCAAGCAGCTCAAGGGCAAAGAGAAGGGTTACTTCCTGATGGTGGAAGGGGGCCGTATCGACCACGCCCTGCACGACACCAACGCCAAGCGGGCGCTGCAGGACACCATCGCCTTCGACAACGCCATCAAGGCCGCCATCGACGAGGTGAAAAAGAGCGACCCCGAGCTGAAAAACACCCTGATCGTGGTCACCGCCGATCACGACCACACGCTCGTGCTCAACGGCTATGCCAAGCGCACCGGCAAGACCACCGCCGACAACCCCGGCGTACTCGGGCTGGTGAAGAACTACGAGACTGGCGAGCCAAGCAAGGATAGCGAGGGCATGCCCTACACCATCATAGGTTTTGGCAACGGCTACAACCGGGTAGATGGCCCGCGCAGCAGCGTTGCCCCGCTCGACGATGCCACCGTCTCCGCCAATGACTACCACCAGGAAGTGGTGGTCAAGGTAGGCGAAATCGGCAACGAGACCCACGGCGGCACCGATGTCTTCCTCGGCGCCATCGGCAAGGGGGCTGACAGCTTCCATGGCTCACTCGATAACACCGCCGTGTTCGGCAAGATCAAGGCTGCGGCCAAGCTGTAAGGAGCACTTTCATGAGCAAACAGATGAACACATCCATCAAGCACACGCTGGTCTGCGCCGCCCTGTTCAGTGCGCTGGGCGCAACCTCCCAGGCACAGGCCGGTGATGCCAAAAACGTCATTCTCTTTATCGGTGATGGCATGGGCCCCACCGTGCTCACCGCCACCCGCCTGTTCAAGGTGGGGGAAGAGGGCAATCTGGAGATGATGAAACTGCCGCGCAGTGCCCGCATCAAGACCTTCTCCAACGATGCCCAGACCACCGACTCGGCCCCCTCCATGGCGGCTTACACCACCGGGGTCAAGATGAACAACGAGGTGATCGCCATGAGCAGCGACACCAAAGCCGTCGCCCCCGGCAAAGACGTCAATGGCAACAAAACCGTCAACAATTGCAGCAGCGATAACGGCAAGCCGGTGCCCACCATCCTGGAGCTGGCCAAGGCGGCAGGCAAATCGGTCGGGGCCGTCACCACTACCGAGCTGACCCACGCTACCCCGGCGGCTACCTACGCCCACATCTGCCATCGGGATGCCGCTTATGACATCGCTGCACAAGCTGTTCCGGGAGGAACTGGTTTCAACCAGGCGCTTGGGGATGGGGTCGATGTGCTGATGGGCGGTGGTGCCAACCACTGGACCCCCTACAGCGCCAGCAACAAGGGCGGTCGCAATGACAACCGCGACCTGACCGCCGAGATGAAGGCACTGGGATACAGCTATGTCACCACCCAAAGTGAACTGGCCAAGGTCACCAGCGGTAAGGTGCTCGGTCTGTTCAGCAGCAAATCCCACCTCGACTACGAGCTGGATCGGGTCGCCAAGGGGGCTGCCAATACCCAGCCGTCTCTCTCCGAAATGACCGCCAAGGCGATCGACCTGCTGAGCAAGAACAGTCAGGGTTATTTCCTGATGGTAGAAGGTGGCCGTATCGATCACGCCCTGCACGGCACCAATGCCAAGCGCTCGCTCACCGACGCGGTGGCACTGGATGAGGCGGTCAAGACGGCGCTGGGTAAAGTGGATCTCAACAATACCCTGATCGTGGTCACCGCCGACCATGACCACACCATGACCATTAACGGCTACTCCGCCAAGGGCAATCCGGTGCTGGATCTGGTGAAAAATGGCGATGGCTCGACCCAGAACGACGTGGATGGCAAGCCCTTCACCACCCTGGTGTTCGGTAACGGCCCCAATCGTGCGGCCGTGCGCCCGGTCCTCACCAGCGATCAGGTGATGGCCAATGACTATCTGCAGGAGACCGGCGTCAAGCTGACATCGGAAACCCATGGCGGCGGCGATGTTATGCTGTTTGCCGATGGCGCCGGCAGCAACCGCTTCAAAGGCACGCTGGATAACACCAAGGTGTTTGGCAAACTGCGGGAGGCGCTCGGCCTGTAAGCAGCAGGGGCCCGGGTGCATCTGAGCAATTGACTCAGCGGCCCGGGCCCCGGCTCTTTCGAGCGACAGATGATGATGCGACTTTTGCTTTCGTTATGGCTGCTTGGCAGCACCCTCGCCTTCCCCCTGCATGCTGACGACACGCCCCCGGATCTCGCCGCCCGGATCAGCTATCACGACCGGAACACCGGCAGCGATGGCATCGCCAGAGAGAGTGTCTGGCAAGAGAAGTGGCTGCGCGTGGGCAATCAGGTGTGGAGCCAGCGGCTCATTCCCCTCCCCCTTGCCCGTGCCTATCATGCCACTCACGACGCCACCCCCGGCCACAAGCACTTTACCCACCAGATGGCGGCCCGCTGGGTCAGCCGCAGTGATGTGGGTGAACTTCAGCTGCACTATGCCGACAGCTGGCACAACCAGCTGGTTGAAGTGCCGGTGGAAGAGTATGGCCAGGTGGCCTTCAAGCCCGACTGGCTGCGGATCCGCCATCTCGTCAACCCGGGGCTGATCGAGGGGATGACCCCGCTGGATGAGGCCGCCCCCGAGCAGGCCCGCTGGTATGAAAAACGCGAAGGGCAGCAACGAACCCGCATTCTCTGGTCGAGTCAGTGGCAGATCCCGCTGGTGGTCGAATCGGCCAGTCTCGACGGCTATCGCAGCTACCGGATGGAGGTAACCCTGCGCAAGCTGCCTGCTCAGCTCCCCTGGCAGCAACTCGCTGATTACGAAGTGCGCGATCTGCGGGATTTCTTCGACTGAGATCCCAACCCCTCAGCGGGCACAACGACAACGCAGGCAGGAATGTTACACTCTGCTCATTCGACTCTGACTCACGACCTTGATGCGCGCTCTCTGCCTGCCCTTTTTGACCCTGCTGTTATTGCTGGTGAACACCAGTGCCCAGGCTATTGTGCTGGTGGCGGCCGAGCTGCCCCCTTACGTCATTCAGTCCTCCCATGGTAAACCCAGCGGGGTGGGTATCGAGATCATGGAGGAAGCAGCCCGCCGTCTAGGCGAGCCGCTTACCATCGAGCTGATGCCACTTCCACGTGCACTGACCCAGACAATTCATCGCCCCGATGTATTGATGATACCGCCCGTGCGAAGCAGTCAGCGAGAGCACCTCTATCAGTGGGTAACGCCCATCCTCGATGAGCAGTTTTTGATCGTCAGCGATCGCCGGTTTCACCCAAAAGCACTAAAAAGCAGCGATTTGAAAAACCTTGATGTGGGCGTGCTGCGCTACTCGTTTGGTCAACACCTACTCAAACAACGCATCGGGATCCGGGGAGAGACAGTGGCAGATGAGCAACTAAACGCTCATAAACTCCATCGCGGTCGCATTGATGCCTGGGTCGCAGCATGGAATGTCATCCTGTATGCCCAACAACAAGACAAACGCTCATCACAACAGCTGGTTCGCGGGGAAGTGTTGATGAACACCCAACTGTTCCTCGCCGCTCACAAGGATTTCCCCTTCAAACAGGCGCAGCGCTGGCAAGCCGTGATAGACGAGATGCGCCATGATGGCACACTGGCGCGGATCATCCGTCAGTACAACTATCAGGCTCCTGAGTAGTCACTCAATCACGGTTGCCAAGGCCGGCCAGAATGGTTATGGTAGCCCCATGAAAATACTCGCTATTTCCTCGCATTTGCTCACACCCTGCTGAGCCCCCGCCTCGCTCCTTCGGCCGCGAGTCGCTTGGGGGCATGGCATTTTCAATCGATTGAACCTGTTGAATCCATTTTTTGTAACACTTTGCGTGATGGCCAACCTGCACCCGCCGGTATGGGCCTATCCGCTATTGATAAGGAATATCTTATGAAACAACCTCATCTGGTTATCTCTAGCCTTGATCTGGACCGTATCGAACAACTGCTCGGCAACCACCCACAGCATCTGGCCCTGCAAGAGGAGCTGGACCGCGCCGAGATCCGCGAACCGGCCGACATGCCGCCGGACGTGGTCACCATGAACAGCAAGGTACGCTTCAAGATGCAGAGCAGCGGCAACGAGTTCTGCCTCACCCTGGTCTACCCGCGCGATGCCAAGGGCGACGAGAGCAACATCTCGGTACTGGCGCCGGTGGGCAGCGCCCTGCTCGGTCTGAAAGTGGGCGACAGCATCGCCTGGCCGGGCCCGGCCGGTCGCACCATCGAGGTCGAAATTCTGGAAGTGGTCTATCAGCCGGAGCGCGCCGGCGAGCTGCACCGCTGAGTCCCACGGGCTGGTCATCCCCCTGTTGATCAGCCCGCTTGCTCGCCCTTGCCAGCTGATCCCGATCAAGCTTTACACACCTTGCCCCCCGGTTTTTAGCCCCTTTTCCTGCTGCTGCTTGAGCCTGACTCGGGGGGCAGGTATCTTGTTGGCCGCGTCATGGTTATGACGCACCGAATTTCAGGCTGACATCATGATAAAAATTGCCCTCATCGACGATCACCAGATTGTCCGATCCGGTTTTGCCCAACTGCTCAATCTGGAGCCAGACCTGCAGGTGGTCGCCGAATTCGGCTCCGCCAGCGATGCCCTTGCCGGCCTGCCCGGCAGCGGGGCGCGCGTCTGCGTCTGCGACATCTCGATGCCCGACCAATCGGGGCTGGATCTGCTCAAGCAGCTCCCCTCCGGTCTGGCGGTGGTGATGCTCTCGGTGCACGACAGCCCGGCACTCATCGAGCAGGCGCTGCAAACCGGCGCCAAGGGATTTCTCTCCAAGCGCTGCAGTCCGGACGAGCTGATCGCCGCCGTGCGTACCGCCGCCCAGGGGGGGTGTTATCTGACGCCGGACATCGCTCAGAAACTGGCCAGCAGCAGCCGGGATCCACTCACCAATCGGGAGCGGGAGATTGCCCAGTTGCTGGCACAGGGGCTGGAAGTGAAGGCCATCGCCGAGCAGCTCGGCCTCTCCCCCAAGACGGTTCACGTCCATCGCGCCAACCTGATGGACAAGCTCAAGGTCAGCAACAACGTCGAGCTGGCCCACCGCATGCTGGATAGCTGGTGATCTCCCGTTTTGCCAGCTATGTCGCCATCGCGCTGGCGGCCTGCTTCATCTTTGCCGCCGGCTGGTTTTGCCTCTGGAGCATCAGCCTGCATCTGGCGGGCGGCCCGGCGCTGGCGGTGCTGCTGTTCCCTTTCGGCCTGCGCCTCGGCTTGCTGCTGCAAAGTCCCGGCCACTACTGGCCGCCGCTGCTATTGTGCGAAGGGCTGCTGCTCTACTGGCTCAATCTCGAAGTGGGGCTGCCCCACTGGCCTTGGCTGGTCGCGGGCAGTCTGCTGACCCTGCTACCGCTGCTGATTGCCCGTCGCCAACAGGTGCGCAACGACTGGCAGCAACTGTTGCTGCTGCTCGCCACCGTCACGGCAGCGGCGCTGCTGCAAGCCCTGCTCTGGCATCTGGCGGGGGAAGATGGCCTCTCGGCCCTGCTGCTCAGCCTGACCGGCGGGCTGACGCTGACCTCCACCTGCATGCTGATCTGGCACTACCTCACTCGCGCCACCTGGGTGCCGCTGGGGCCTGCGCTGGTGGATCAGCCGGTAGAGTGGCGCTTTCGCCATCTGGTCTGGTATCTGTTGCTGTTCGTATTGAGCCTCTGGCTGCAACTGGGATTGCCCAACTCGCTGGTACGCTTTACCCCGTTTTGTCTGGCCATCCCCATCATCGCCATGGCGTGGCGCTACGGCTGGCAAGGGGCGCTGCTCGCCACCCTGATGAACACCATCGCCCTGCTGGCCAGTCAGGCCTGGCACGATCACCCGCTGGATCTGCTGCTCTCCCTGCTGGCCCAGAGCCTCACCGGCCTGCTGCTCGGCGCCGGGATCCAGCGCCAGCGCGAACTCAATCAGGCGCTGACCCGCCAGCTCGCCCATAATCGCCAACTCACCGAGCGGCTGCTGGAGACCGAGGAGAGTATCCGCAAGGAGGTGGCGCGCGAGCTGCACGACGACATCGGCCAGACCATCACAGCAATTCGAACCCAGGCAGGGATCGTGCGCCGCCTCGCCCCCGACAACGCCGGGGTGGGCCAGAGCAGCGCCCTGATCGACACACTGTCGCTCGGGATCTATGACGCGGTGCGCGGTCTGCTTGGACGGCTGCGCCCGCGCCAGCTCGACGACATGACTCTGGAACAGGCGGTACGGGCACTGCTACGGGAGCTGGAGCTGGAACGTCACGGCATCGTCACCCGTCTGGAGTGGCAGCTGGCGGATGGGGATCTCTCCGATGCCCAGCGGGTCACCCTGTTTCGGGTCTGTCAGGAGGGGCTCAACAACGTGGTCAAACATGCCAACGCCCACTCGGTCACCATTCGCGCCCGGGCCAGCGGCGATCAGTTGCAACTGGTGCTGGAAGATGATGGCCGCGGTATGCCGGAAAGCCGCCCGCAGCAGGGCTATGGCCTGCTCGGTATTCGCGAGCGGGTACAGGCCCTCGGGGGCAGTCTGCAACTCTCCTGCATCCACGGCACCCAGCTGACGGTCAACCTGCCCAGTCGCAGACGGGAGGAGAGTCATGGCTAATCACCACCAGAGGGCCTGCCTGTGCTGAGTTTTATGAGAAGCGCGCCACCCCGGCCCCTTATCCGGGATCAGGCCGAGATCGACGCCACCTATCGCCACTGGCGGCTGCACCTGCTGCTGACCATGTATCTGGGCTACGCGGTCTTCTACTTCACTCGCAAGAGTTTCAACTTCGCCATGCCGGACATGCTGGCGAGCGGCATGCTGGACAAGTCCGATATCGGCATGCTCTGGACCCTGTTCTACATCACCTACGGCTGCTCCAAGTTCTTCTCCGGCATCATCAGTGACCGCGCCAACCCGCGCTACTTTATGGGTGTCGGACTGATGGCCACCGGCGTCATCAATATCCTGTTCGGCCTCTCGTCGGCACTCTGGATGTTTGCCGCCCTCTGGGTCGCCAACGCCTTCTTCCAGGGCTGGGGCTGGCCCCCATGCTCCAAGCTGCTCACCAGCTGGTATTCGCGTACCGAGCGCGGGGTCTGGTGGTCGGCCTGGAACACCGCCCACAACGTCGGCGGGGCGCTCATCCCTCTCATCGTCAGCACCATCGCCCTGCAACATGGCTGGCGCTACGGCATGATAGTGCCCGGTCTTATCGCCATCATCGCGGGGTTGTTCCTCTGCTGGCGGCTGCGGGATACCCCGGCCGCCATGGGGTTGCCGTCGGTGGGCGAGTGGCGCAAGGATGCGATGGAGCTGGCCCAGCAGACTCAGGATGCGGGGCTCTCCCATCGCCAGATCCTGCGCAAATATGTGCTCGGCAACCCCTATATCTGGCTGCTCGCCTGCTGCTACGTGTTGGTCTATGTGGTGCGCACCGCCATCAATGACTGGGGCAACCTCTATATGACCGAGCAGCGCGGCTTCAATCTGATGAGCGCCAACTCGGCCATCTCCATGTTCGAGGTGGGGGGCTTTATCGGCGCCCTGGTGGCGGGCTGGGGATCGGACAAGCTGTTCAACGGCAACCGTGGCCCGATGAACCTCATCTTTGCGGTGGGGATCCTGCTGGCGGTGGGATCGCTCTGGCTGATGCCCTTCTTCAGCTATGTGATGCAGGCGGCCTGCTTCTTTACCATCGGCTTCTTCGTGTTTGGCCCCCAGATGCTGATCGGCATGGCGGCGGCGGAGTGTTCCCACAAAAATTCGGCGGGGGCGGCCACCGGCTTTGTCGGTCTCTTTGCCTACATGGGGGCGGCGCTGTCAGGCTATCCGCTGGCCAAGGTGATGGAGATCTGGCACTGGAACGGCTTCTTCGTGGTGATCTCGGTGGCAGCAGGCGTCTCGGCCCTGCTGCTGCTCCCCTTCCTCAAGGCGCAGGCACCGCGCCCCCAGCCTGCCGAGATAACGTAATACTGGACTGAACAGGAGTTACACCTCCCGACCAGCCTGACAGACCCGGTTCTTGCCTTGCCGCTTGGCGCTGTAGAGCGCATGGTCGGCCTGAGTGAACAGAGGGTCAAAGTGCCACTCCCCTTGCCAGTGGGAGAGTCCCATGCTGACCGTGATGGAGAGGCCGCCCATGTTGCGGTTCGCGACCTCCTCCAGCAATCCCTCGCAGCGCTGCAGGGCCAGCACGCCGGGCTGCGAGAAGAGCAGCACAAACTCCTCGCCACCGAAACGACTGCACACCAGATCGGGCTGACTACCCAGATAGGCACCGAGCTCGGCCAGCACCCGATCACCCACCTCATGGCCATGCTGGTCATTGATCTGCTTGAAATCATCGATGTCGAGCACGGCCAGCGCGCCACTGTCACCCCACTTTTGCTGCTTCAGCTGCTCCATAAAGCCACGCCGGTTGAGCAGACCGGTAAGAGGGTCATGGCTAGCCTGCTGGCGCAGCGCCAGCGCACGATACTGGGTACAGAGCAGCAGCACCCCGAAGGTGGAAAGATAGCTCCCCATCAACATGGAGAGGAAGGGCAGCACATTGACCCCGCTCTTATCCATCAGCATCTGTACGTTGTCCTGCCAGAGGAACCAGAGCCGCATCAGGTAGAAGGCGTAGAGCAGCACGTTGACCAGGGTAAAGACCATCACCGCCGGCAGATAGTGGGGGTAACCGTGGCGCCAGACCAGATAGACGATCACCGCACCCAGCATCATGTAACTCAGGCAAGCCAGCAACACCCGGGACGCCATCCCCCCCTCCACAATGCACCAGCTCAGAAGCAGCAGATAGACCAGCATGAAGAGCCCCCCAGCACGCCAGTTCGGGGGCTGTCCGAAAAAGCGCTGCAGCGCCGGCGGCATCAACACAATGCAGAGCGTGATCAGGGTATTGGCCAGCCAGATGCCGGAGGAGCTGGGGAAAAATGCCTGTAACGAGAAAAGTATCTGGGCCACCAGCGCACAGAGACTGGACCACCACCATAACCCGATGCCCGGGATCTCCCGGTGGGTCGACCAGATAATGGAGAGCGTGATAAACCCGAGGCTATATCCCCCCAATGCCATCACCATCAGGGTAAATACATCCAGCTTCAGCAACAACGAGACATCCATATCAAAACCAGGCAGAGGGAGGTAAGTGAGTATATGAGAACCGTTTGCCAAGACCCAGAGACCCTGACTGTTTTCACAATAAAAACATATTGTTCGTCTGTTTTTCACACCACCAGATAACTCACACCATTCCGCTATAGCAGGTTTGAGATATGCAAGAAAGATAAGCCCAACCAGAATAGAGCCACATACGAGCCCCTCTCTATGTAACAAAATGTCTTGGGGATAATTTGGGCTTGAACCCACCCCATTAGATAGATATGTTGTTTTCGTGTGATTTTATGAATGAAGCCATGAGCAATAAATGTCTCTAACCTGTTGAGTCTTCTGACACAATCTGTTTTTGGTACATTTTTCACTCAACCACTATTCATAGCATCTCATATGGGGCTTTTGTCCCGCTCAAGACATTCATCCTGTCTTGCCTGTTGCCGGATGCAGCAGTCTCTTGTGCCACGGAGTCGCACGGGATCAGGTTCAAGGCCGAACACACCACCGACAGAGACGTCACTTATGATCAAAAAACTGATTCTTTCTACCCTGCTGTTTTGCGGGATCGCCACGGCGGCCCCGACCCCTGCCCCCACCTCCACCCTGGATGCCGTGCTCGAACGCGGCGTGCTGCGAGTCGGCTTCGATGCAGGCTATCAACCCTTCGAGATGACCAACAAGCAGGGCCAATACATCGGCTTTGACGTGGATCTCGCCAAGATGGTCGCCAAAGAGATGGGCGTGAAGGTCGAGTTCGTCAACACCGCCTGGGATGGCATCATTCCGGCGCTGCTGACCAACAAGTTCGACGTCATCATGGGCGGCATGACCGTCACTCCCCAGCGCAACCTGCGAGTCAACTTCGCCGATCCTTACATCGTAGTCGGCCAGACCATAGTCCTGCGCAAAGAGAAGGCGGGCGAAATCAAATCCTTCACCGACCTCAACGACCCGAAATACAAGATCGCGGTCAAGCTCGGCACCACCGGCGAACAGGCAGTCAAGCGCCTGATCCCCAAAGCTACCCTGCTGCAGTTTGAAACCCAGGATGACGCCAAGCTGGAAGTGATCAACGGCAAGGTCGATGCGTTCGTCTATGACCTGCCCTACAACGCTATTTTCGCCTCCCAGAATCAGGGCGCCGTGGTGCACCTCGACAAGCCGTTCACCTTCGAACCGCTGGCCTGGGCCATCCGCAAAGGAGATCAGGACACCCTCAACTGGTTCAACAACTACCTGCGCCAGATCAAGGGCGATGGCAGCTACGACCGTCTCTACAAGAAGTGGTTCGAATCCAACGCCTGGCTGAATCAGCTCAAATAACCTCCGGGGGGCGGCACATGCCGCCCCTGCACCACGCAGCTCCCCACACAATAACGAGAAGAGGTTGTGACTGTGCACACACCCAAACCGACAAGACAGATGGAAAAACAGCCCAATCAGCTACTCTGGCATGGGGTTTTCCTGCTGATGCTGCTGGTTGCCGTATTCGGCATCTACAAGGCTGTCCAGTCAGTGGATTACACCTGGCGCTGGGAACGCATTCCCCAATACATCGCCTATCAGGCGGAGCAGAAGAATCTGGCCGAATTTGACGGCACCGTGATGGCGGGCACCAGCGAGGCCGAGAAGGGCAAGCTGTTCCTGCAAGACGATCTCGACCCCAATGTGCGGCAAGCCATTGCCAGTACCGGCGTACAAGTCGCCGAAGGGGATACCGTTTTTCGTGGCGATACCCTCGACACCCAACTGAGCTGGACCGCAGGCCCCATCGCCTGGGGCGTCTGGGTCACCGTCAAGCTCTCGCTGGTGGCGGGCATCTTCGCCATTTTGCTAGGCACCCTGGCCGGGCTGGCGCGCCTCTCCCCCAATCCCGCCCTGCGCAATCTGGCGGTCACCTACGTTGAGCTCATCCGCGGCACGCCGCTGCTGGTGCAGATTTTTATCGTCTACTTCTTTATCGGCACCGTGCTGAACCTCGACCGCTTCACCGCCGGGGTCGCGGCACTGGCGGTCTTTACCGGCGCCTATGTGGCGGAGATCGTCCGCGCCGGTATCAGCTCCATCCACAAGGGGCAGATGGAGGCGGGCCGCAGCCTGGGTATGACCTCCGCCCAGACCATGCGCTATGTCATCCTGCCGCAGGCGTTCAAGCGGGTGCTGCCACCGCTGGCAGGCCAATTCATCAACCTGATCAAGGACTCCTCGCTGGTCTCGGTCATCTCCATCACCGACCTGACCAAGGCGGGGCGCGAGGTGGTGAGCTCCACCTTCAGCCCGTTCGAGGTGTGGTTTACCGTGGCCCTGCTCTATCTGGTGCTCACCGGCACCCTCTCCTTCCTGGTACGCCGTCTCGAGGTGAAATATGCGAAAAGCAACTGATCCCATCATCAAAGCGACCGGCGTTGAGAAGTTCTACGGCAGCGAAGTGCATGCCCTGAAAAATGTCAGCACCCAGGTGGCCGAAGGGGAAGTGGTCGTGATCGTCGGCCCCAGCGGCTCCGGCAAGTCCACCTTCCTGCGCACCCTCAACCAGCTGGAGACCATCAACGACGGCAATATCGTGGTCGACGGTATCTGCCTGACCGAGCCGGGCGATGTCAACAAGCTGCGGGAAGAGGTGGGCATGGTGTTCCAGTCCTTCAACCTCTTCCCCCACCTGACGGTGCTGGATAATATCTGCCTCGCTCCGCAGAAGGTGCGTGGCCTGTCGCGCCGTGAGGCCGAAGACAGAGCCAAGGCGCTGCTGCTGAAAGTGGGGCTGTCGGTGAAAGCGGCCAGCTACCCCTCCCAGCTCTCCGGCGGTCAGCAACAGCGGGTGGCCATCGCCCGCGCACTCGCCATGCAGCCGCGCATCATGCTGTTTGACGAGCCCACCAGTGCGCTGGACCCCGAAATGGTGGGGGAAGTGCTGGATGTGATGAAGGGGCTGGCTCGCGAGGGGATGACCATGGTGGTGGTGACCCACGAGATGGGCTTTGCCCGCGAAGTGGCGGATCGGGTGCTCTTTATGGAGAGTGGCGAACTGGTGGTAGATGAAAAACCGGCCGATTTCTTCGACAATCCCCCCTCCCCGCGTCTGCGCCAGTTCCTGAGTCAGGTGCTGTAGCCAACACGCTCTGCTGGATAAACGAAGAGGGACCGCAAGGCCCCTCTTCTTGTGTGTCACGCTGAGCAGGCTTAACCCAGCTGAACCCGAGTGCCCCTCTCATCGGCTCAGCGCGGGGACTTTCCCAGATAGCGCTCCACGATCACTTTCACCCCGTCACGTTTCTTGAGCTGATAGAGCTCCTTGTCAAACTGATCGATAAAGGCCTGTTTGTAGGGATACTCCCCCTTGCGGCTGTAGCCGAGAAACCCCTGCTCCTTGCTGAGCACCGGCCCCTGTTTGAGCAGGGACATATCGGCCACCGCCAGCTGAT
The DNA here is from genome assembly GCF_040907905.1 of Aeromonas sp. s13. Taxonomy (NCBI): domain Bacteria; kingdom Pseudomonadati; phylum Pseudomonadota; class Gammaproteobacteria; order Aeromonadales; family Aeromonadaceae; genus Aeromonas; species Aeromonas sp. s13. The sequence goes on from NZ_JBFOCS010000072.1 coordinate 171,640, forward strand.
CGGCCTTTATCATGTTGAGCAACTCATAGAGCAGGGAGAGGCGATCATTGATGGTGCAATCGACCCTGCCGCGGACAATCTTGAGCAGGTTCTCCCGATTGCTTTTCACCTCCTCCACGTCGATCTGCTTCTCTTTTACCGCCTGCCAGAAGGCATCGCCGCCGACGGCAAAACCGGCGTTCATGCCAAAGCGCAAACCGTGATAGTCGAGCGGAAACCTGGCCTGCGGAGTATTGGCCGCCACACTGGCGCCGCACATCACCACCAGCTCTTCATCCAGCATCGGCTGGGAGTAGGGCCACATATAAGGGCGGGTATCGGGCATGTAGTAAGGTGGAAAAATAGCGAAGGCGGCCCCCTGCTCCACCATGCTCAGACCGCGCCGCCACGGCATGGGCTTGAGCACCACCTCATAGTCAGGCATGGCAGAGGTCACCTCGCGGATGATGTCGGCATAGATCCCCCTGACTTCTTCCCCCTCCTGCCAGGAGTAGGGGGGATAGGCGGCATCCGCCAGGATCTCGACCCGGGTCTTGGCGTGCGCCATCATGCACAACCCCAGCAACAAGCAACACCAGACGCGCATAAGCCAGCACCTCCTGAAAAAGCCTGCATCAAGCATAGCCATCCAGCGCGCCTTCCTCTGCTGCCGCGCCATATTTCATGCCATCTCTTCGTTGGCTGGAAAATGTTAATGAAATATTAAAACCATCCTTTATGCTGGAGAGCAATTGCTCTGAATGGATGGCCGAATATGGATGTACAACTGCTTCTGCTCTACCTCTCCCCGATTTTTCTGGCCTTTATCGGCTGGGAGATGCTCTACCTGCGCAAACATGGCGCGGCCTTTCCCACTGCCACCTACCAGTGGCGGGATCTGTTCGCCAACGCCGCGCTGGCCCTGATGCACCAAGGGGGCGATGCGCTGGCGGCCATCGCCATTGCTTATCTGTATGACACCCTCTGGGGCTGGCGACTGTTCGATATCGAGCTGAATCTCTGGAGTGTGCTACTGCTGTTCCTGTTGCAGGATCTCTGTTACTGGCTGTTCCACTTCACCAGCCACCATGTTCGCTGGCTGTGGGCCTCCCATGTGGTGCACCACAGCTCGGAGCGGCTCAACCTCTCCACCGCTTTTCGCCAGAGCCTGATGTATCCCATCTCCGGCATGTGGCTGTTCTGGATCCCGATGATTGTCATCGGCTTCCCGCCCGAGGCGGTGGTCGCCACCGTGCTGCTGAGTCTGGGCTTCCAGTTCTTCGTCCACACCCAGGTAGTGGGCAAACTCGGCTGGCTTGAGTGGATCTTCAACACCCCCTCCCACCACAGGGTGCATCACGCCAGCAACGCCAAGTACATAGACCGCAACTTTGCCGGGGTGCTGATCATCTGGGATCGGCTGTTCGGCACCTTTGTGGAAGAAGACCCGGCCGAGCCTTGCCGCTTCGGCATCACCAAGCCGATCCACAGCTTTAACCCCCTCACCCTCACCTTCCACGAGTGGCGCGACATGCTGCATGACGCCCGTGGCCTGCCGTGGCGACAAAAACTCGCGGTGCTGTTTGGCAAACCGGCCGGGCCTGCCAGTCGCTGAGCCCTCGCATCGAATAGCAAGCCCCTGATACCCAGTCCCTGATAACAAGAGAGCGCCACGGCGGCGCTCTCTTTTATGGTAAATCACATCTTCGATATCAGAGATGGGCAAACGACCAGACGGCAGGGATCAGGCTCAGCAAGGTCACTCCGGCCAACAGCCGCTCGCGGCCACTCAGGCAAAGATCTGTGCCCAGCTGACGGCGGCTGTAGAGAAACAGCAGCAGACCAGGCCCGTAGAGCAACAACGACAGCAGCAGATACTTCACCCCGGCAGCATAGAGCAGCCAGAAGCCGTAACCGCTCGACACCAGCGCTACCGCCCGCATCAGACCGCGGCCCTGCCCGCGCTCCCCCTTCTTGCTGAACGAGAGCTTGAGCAAGAACAGGCCGATCAGCAGATAGGGCACCAAAATCATCGAGGTAGAGATAAGCAGCAGGCTGGTGTAGCCCTTGCCGAGCAGCCACACCAGCAGCAGGCAAGTCTGCACCGTCAAGCTGGTGAGCCAGAGCGATGCGATAGGCGTCCCATTGCGGTTCTGGCGCCGGAAGATGGCGGGAAACGCACCGTGTCGGGCCGCGCTGAACGGTACCTCCGCCGAGAAGAGGGTCCAGCTCACGTAGGAGGCGAGCACCGAGACGATAAGGCCGATGCTGATGAGCAGCTTGCCCCAGGAGCCGGTCATCTGGGCCATCAGCCCTGCCATGGAGGGGTTGGGCAGCGCCGCCAGCTCGGGTCGGCTCAATATTCCGAGCGCCAGCACCGAGATAAGCACATAGAGCAGCAGCGCCAATAGCACCCCAAGCACGGTGGCGGTACCCACATCCCGCTTGTTTCTCGCCCTGGCCGACAGCACCGCTGCCCCCTCGATACCGGTGAAGACCCAGAGAGTGATCAGCATGGTGTTGCGCACCTGCTCGGAAACCGGCACCGCCAGGCTACTGCCCTGCTGATCCGCCGCGAAGGTGACCGGATCGAACCAGTAGCAGGCAAACAGGATAAACAGCAGCAGCGGCAGGCTCTTGGCCAGGGTCGCCACCAGATTGAACAGCGCCGCCTGCTGCACGCCACGGGCCACCAGCAGGTGCACCGCCCAGAGGATGCAGGACTCGCCGACAAACGCCGCCAGGGTATTGCCGTCACCAAACCAGATCTGCTCGGGGGTGTCGACAAAGCTGCCCAGCGCGGCAAAGGCGATCACCAGATAGCCCACCACGCCGATGGTGGCGCAGAGCCAATAACCCCAGGCGGAGAAGAATCCCACCAGCTCGCCAAAACCGGCGCGGGCGTAGCTGTAGATACCGCCGTCAAGATCTGGCCTTAACCGCGACAGATAGAGAAAACTCATGGCGAGCGCCAGGATGCCCACCCCCGTCACGCCCCAGCCGATCAGCACGGCGCGGGCGCCTGCCACCTCGGCCATGTTCTGGGGCAGGCTGAAAATCCCCGCCCCCACCATGGAGCTGAACACCAGCGCGGTGAGAGACCAGAGCCCAATCTTGTTCTCTTTCATGGAAGCTCCTTAGCGCAACCGGCGGCTCAGCGCCTGAATATGCTCGGGGCCGATACCGCAGCAACCGCCGATCAAATTCGCCCCGCCTGCGCGCCAGCGCTCGGCCCAGCCGAGATAATCCAGCGGCCCCAGATCGGCGCGGATCTCATCCAGTCCGTCGTTGGCGGTGGCCTCTTTGGGCTGCGGCGGGAAGGCGTTGGCATAGGCACCGAGCCGAATATCGGTGCGGCCCTGCTCTTGCAAAGCGTCACCGGCCACCTTGAGCGCCCCCTCAATCACCTCGGGCTGACAGCAGTTGAACAGAATGGCATCGACTCCTGCTACCACCAGCATGGTCACAGCATCGGCCACCCGTTCGCCGGAGCGCAGTCGCGGCTCGTTGCCCGGCGCCTCATCTTCCAGCGTGAAGGAGACCCAGAACGGCTTGCCATCGTCAGGCAACAGCGCTTTCAGGGCCAGTGGCTCGGCAATCAGGCTCATGGTCTCGGCCAACCAGATATCCACATAAGGGGATAGCGCCCGGATAAGCGGTGTCGCCAGCTCGCTCACCCGGTCCGCCTTGAACAGGTCGGCACGGTAGGAGCCAAAGAGCGGTGGCAGAGAACCCGCCACCTGCACGGCGCCCTTCTGCTCGTCAGCCACCTCACGGGCCAGTTGACCAGCCAGCGCTGCCAGCCCCTCCCCGTCGGCAAAGAAACGCTCATCGCCGATATGAAACGGCACCAGCGCATAGCTGTTGGTAGTAATGACCCTGGCCCCGCTCGCTACATAGGCCTGATGCACGTCACGCACCGTCTCTGGCGCCTCCATCAAGGCCAGCGCCGACCACTCGGGTTGACGAAACGGTGCCCCCCGCCGTGCCAACTCGCGCCCCATGCCCCCATCCAGCACCCACAATTCCCTGGTTTTCATCTGTCGTGTCTCTTTGTTATGTGCGTTGTTTATTTGCGTATTTATCTGTTTGTTTTGTTGATCTGCGGTTTCGCATCGAATCGCTGCAGATCGTCCCGCTTCATCCTGGGAAGCCCTTTTATTACACAGCCATAAAAACATATAGATGTTTAGATGGCCAAAACAAGATAAAGCAAAGCGCCACGGGCGGCAATCAGTATCAGCAGAAATCAGCGTGCAAACGGCGAAGCAAACGCAGAAATGCAAGAGGCCACCCGAAGGTGGCCTCATCACTATCTTGATCCGCTGGTAACTTAACGCCCGGCCAGCACTCGCTTGATCTGTTTGACCCAGTCGGAGACCCGACCCTGCTGCGGCAAACCGCGCCAGATCTGCTCCCACTGGGCAGGGCTGAGCGGACGACCGAGGCGACGCTGCACACCCGCATAGAGGTAGTCATGGGCCGTGGTGGCCGCATGCTCGGAGGTGAGGAACTTGGAGACCGGATCGGTCAACCGCACATCCCGCATGCCGAGTAGCGGATAGTCATTGTGCACCGCCGCCAGCATGGTCTCGCGCATGGCGGACTCGATGTAACCACGGGCAAACAGGGCGGTCACCGACTCCAGCGAGCCCTGATCCGGGCCGTGGTACTGCTCGTCAAAGACCGGGCTCGGCTCGGCCATGCCACTTTGCACCACTGCATCGGGATCCGACTGCGGCACGACCACGGCAGGCTTGGGGGTTACCGGCTTGGCTGCCACTGTGGCTTTGCGCGGCGCACTCTGACTACAGGCACCCAGTGCCAGGGCGAGCGCGACACAGGCCAGCGCACGGGAATGAGACTGCATCTTCATGACTCTTATGTCGCTCCTTTTACGATTCCTGAGCTGGCTTCTCGGCAACAGCCGGTTCGACCCGGGTAACCAGCAGCTGATCAATCTTGTAACTGTCGATATCCACCACTTCGAACTTGTAACCGGCGTATTTGACCGAGTCAGTGCGCTTGGGGATCTTGCGCAGCATATACATGATAAAGCCGGCGATGGTCTCGTAGTTCTGGTTCTCGGGGAACTCTTCGATATCGAAGGCGCGCATCACGTCGGAGATGGGGGTGACCCCGTCCACCAGCCAGGAGTTCTCGTCGCGCTGGACGATCTGCTCTTCCACCACGTGAGTCGCCCACTCGCCCATGACGGTACTCATCAGGTCATTCATGGTGACAATCCCCACCACCAGCGCGTACTCGTTCATCACCACGGCAAAGTCGCCACGATGATTCTTGAAGTACTCCATCGCCTCATAGAGGTTCAGGGTATCGGGGATGATGATGACGTTCTGCACCAGGTTGCCACCGATCAGGTCGATGCTCTGGCCGCCGATAACGCGGATCAGCAACTCTTTGGCATCGACAAAGCCCTTGATGCTGTCGAGGTTGTGGTCACAGACCAGAAACTTGTTGTGGGGATGTTCGGCGATCTTCGCCTTGATGCTCTCTTCACTCTCTTGCAGGGTGAAGTAGATGAGGCTCTCGCGGGCCGTCATGGCAGAGGTGACACCAAGGGACTGCAACTCGAACACGTTCTCGATGAGCTGATGCTCCTCGCGCTGGATAACCCCCGCCTCGGCACCGGCATCCATCACCGCATAGATATCGTCGGAGGTGATCTCGTCGTTACGCACCGTGGAGACGCGCATCAGACGGAACAGGGTGTTCGCCAATCCGTTGAAGACCCACACCAGCGGCATCAACACGGTGACGAAGAAGAGCATGGGGCGCACCACCACCACGGCAATCTGCTCGGGCATGGTCATGGCCAGACGCTTGGGCATCAGGTCGGCGATCAGGATAAACATGCCGGTGACGAACACGAAGGAGGCACCGGAGCTGATCTCGCCAAGCCAGGGGCCCTGGTAGAACTGGGAGACAATCCCCTTGATGGCGGGGTTGAGGGCAGACTCACCAAGGATACCACCCAGAATGGCGACGGTATTGAGGCCAATCTGCACCACGGTGAAAAAGTTGCCCGGTTGGGCCTGCAGGGCCAGCACCTTTTCGGCCTGGCGATTACCTTCATCCGCCATCACCTGCAATTTGATTTTGCGAGACGCGGCGAGAGAGATCTCGGAGAGGGAGAAGAACACACTGCCGCCAACCAGCAGCATTAAAAAGAACAAACTATCGGCAAAACTCATGATTAACCTATTGCTACACCCGCCTTAGCACAAGACGGCAAACTGGGCCCGGGAGACCGGACCGTGAGCCCATCCGGGACTCACACAGGGGGAGTATTCTATCAGAAAACAGCCAGTTGGGGGCTTTATCTTACTCCGACCAGTTATGCAACAAAAAAGGCGCTTCACGCGCCTTTTTATTCACTTCCGGTTAGCCCTTGCCCAGCAAGGTGCCCAGATCGTCCGCCTTGGTATGGCGCACATCCTTGCCTTTCACGTAGTAGACGATGTACTCGCAGATGTGCTGGCAACGATCGCCAACCCGCTCGATGGCACGCGCCGCCCACAGGACGTTGAGCACCTGGGGGATGGTGCGGGGATCTTCCATCATATAGGTCATCAGCTCGCGGATGATGGACTCGTACTCGCGGTCTACCTTGTCATCTTCCTTGTAGACCGCCAGCGCCGCATCCAGATCCATGCGGGCGAAGGCGTCGAGCACATCGTGCAGCATCTTGATGGTACGACGGCCCATGTTCTCCAGAGACACCAGCGGCGGCTGCGGCTTGTTGGCGTTGTCGGTCAGCATGCGGGCGATCTTGTCGGCCACGTCGCCAATGCGCTCCAAATCGGTGATGGTCTTGATGATGGCCATCACCAGTCGCAGGTCGGAGGCAGTCGGCTGGCGCTTGGCGATGATGCGGGTGCACTCCTCGTCGATCGCCACTTCCATCGCGTTGACCTTGTGGTCGTTGGCCACGATTTTGCGGGCCGCATCGAGATCCTGATCGTGGATCGCCGCGATGGCGTCGGTGAGCTGCTGCTCCACCAGACCGCCCATCACCAGCACCTGGTTGCGCACGCTCTCTAGCTCGGCATTGAACTGACCGGAGATGTGTTTATTGAGGTTCATATTGTCCATACAAATAATCCTTGATTGCTCCGATTATGCCTTAGCCGTTGAACCGACTGCCAATCTGTTTGCTGAGATTCATCCTCTCCTCTCCTTAGCCGTAACGACCGGTAATGTAATCTTCGGTCTTTTTCTTGGCCGGGGTGGTGAAAATGGTGTTGGTATCCGAGTACTCGATAAGCTCGCCCATATACATGAAGGCAGTCTGATCCGACACACGCGCAGCCTGTTGCATGTTGTGGGTCACGATCACCACGGTGAACTGGCTCTTGAGCTCGTTGATCAGCTCCTCGATGGTGAGGGTGGAGATGGGATCGAGCGCCGAGGTCGGTTCATCGAGCAGCAACACTTCCGGCTCGATGGCAATGGCACGGGCAATCACAAGACGCTGCTGCTGACCACCGGAGAGACCGAAGGCGTTGTCGTGCAGACGATCCTTCACCTCGTCCCACAGGGCCGCACCGCGCAGGGAGCGCTCGGCCGCTTCATCCAGGGTGCGGCGATCATTGATCCCCTGCAGGCGCAGACCATAGACCACGTTTTCGTAGATGGACTTGGGGAACGGGTTCGGGCGCTGGAACACCATGCCCACCTGACGGCGCAGGGCGGAAACATCGACGCTCTTGTCATAGATGTTGTGGCCGTGCAGCTGGATCTCCCCCTCGATGCGGCAGATCTCCACCAGATCGTTCATCCGGTTGATGCAGCGCAGCAGGGTCGATTTACCACAGCCTGACGGGCCGATAAAGGCAGTCACCTGCCCTTTGGGGATCTTCATGTTGACGTTGAACAGCGCCTGCTTGCTGCCGTAGTACAGGTTGAGATCCTTCACCTCCAGCGCGGTCTGCTCCGGGGTCAGGTTGAGCAGGTCCAGCGCAGTGTGCTGGGTAGACGTGGTCGTTACGTTGATCATCTGTTACCTCAAAATCAATCTGGAGTGGCCGGACTGCTGCCGGCGCCCCTCACGTATTGGTGCAGAGAGATGGCGGCTCGCGCTCGGCCGCCCCTCTGTTATCTCACTCTTGTATCACTCATGCGGCGCCGGATTAATGCTCCAGCGACCGGAATTTCTCGCGCAAGTGGTTACGAATACCGATAGCGGTCAGGTTCAGACCCACGATCACCGTCACCAGCAGGAAGGAGGTGGCGTAGACCAGCGGGCGGGCCGCCTCGACGTTAGGGCTCTGGAAGCCGACGTCATAGATGTGGAAGCCCAGGTGCATGAACTTGCGCTCCACATGCAGATACGGGAAGTTGCCATCCATCGGCAGGGTCGGTGCCAGTTTCACCACCCCCACCAGCATCAGTGGCGCCACTTCACCGGCTGCACGGGCAATCGCCAGAATAAGGCCGGTCATGATGGCCGGGCTCGCCATCGGCAGCACGATGCGCCACAGGGTCTCGGCCTGGGTTGCGCCCAGTGCCAGCGAGCCCTGACGGATGGTGCTCGGGATCCGCGCCAACCCCTCTTCGGTGGAGACAATCACCACCGGCAGGGTCAGGATGGCCAGGGTCAGCGCCGACCAGATCACGCCGGGTGAGCCAAAGGTCGGGCTCGGCAGCGCTTCCGGGTAAAACAGCTGATCCAGCGAACCACCGAGCGTGTAGACGAAGAAGCCCAGACCAAACACGCCGTAAACGATGGAGGGCACGCCCGCCAGGTTGATCACCGCAATGCGGATGATCTTGGTCAGACTGTTCTTGCCCGCATATTCGTGCAGGTAGACTGCCGCTACCACCCCCAGCGGGGTCACGATGATCGCCATCAGGAACACCATGAACACGGTGCCGAAGATGGCCGGGAACACCCCGCCCTCGGTGTTGGCTTCACGGGGATCGTCAGAGACGAACTTGCCGATCTGGTGGAACCAGTGACCCACCTTGGCCAGCAGGCTCATGTCGTTGGGCCATACCACGTCCAGTACCTTGGACATCGGCATGGTCACCAGCTCGCCACGCATATCCTTGACGGTGATGGCGTCGCGGTCCGCTTGGCTACGCAGTGAGAAGAGCTCTTTTTCCAGCACCTGATAGCGATCGTTGAGGGCCTGACGCTCGCTGGCCAGTTCGGCTTTGAGCTGATCGGTCAGCTTGTCATCCAGCTCGGCCTTGCGCTCTTTCAGGCGCAGCCGCTCCAGTTGATAGTTGATGCTGCCGATGTCCCCTTTTTGCAGATCGTTGGCCTGTTCGGAGAGGGCATTGGCTCGCGCCAGCACCCGCTGCAGGGCAGGATGCAGATCAGAGGTGAGCTCGCGGCCATCCTCTTTCACCCCGACGATATAGCCATAGAAGTTGCCGTTGGTGGCACGCTCAACCATGGCCAGCTCGGCTGGCTGGCTCTGGGACTTGATGTCCGTCTCCAGTACCCAGCGAAAATCGAGGTCAACGAACTCGCGGTTGCCGGTCTTGACCAGATAGCGGGTCAGCAGCTCGCGCTCTTCCCCTTCCAATGGCAGCCCTGCGGCGCGCAGTCGCTCCACCGGAACCTGCTCGCGATCGTTGATCTCGCCGATCAGTACGCTCTTGTTGCCATTTGCGTCTTCAAGCTGCCACTCATAGATGGGGTGCGGCCAGAAGTAGACCAGACCACGCCAGCCGATCAGCAGCAGCAGACCCAGTACCGCCACCAGACTCAGGCTGACGGCACCGCCGGTCATCCAGATCCAGGGGGCCCCTGATTTAAACCACTTACCCATTGTCGATTCCTTGTCCATTACAGAGTCGCCCCTTACATCGAGCTGTATTTTTCACGCAACCGCTGACGGACAAACTCGGCCAGGGTGTTGAACAAAAAGGTGAACACAAACAGGACGAAGGCCGCGAGGAACAGTACCCGATAGTGGGAGCTGCCCACTTCCGATTCCGGCATCTCTACCGCGATGTTGGCGGCGAGGGTGCGCAGCCCCTGGAACATGGAGAAGTCCATGATGGGGGTGTTGCCGGTAGCCATCAGCACGATCATGGTCTCGCCCACGGCGCGGCCAAGACCCATCATCACCGCAGAGAAGATGCCCGGGCTGGCAGTGAGGATCACCACCCGGCTCAGGGTCTGCCACGGGGTGGCCCCCAGCGCCAGCGAGCCCTGGGTCAGGTGTTTGGGCACCGAGAAGACCGCATCTTCAGCGATGGAGAAGATGGTGGGGATGACCGCAAAGCCCATGGCGATACCGACCACCAGCGAGTTGCGCTGGTCAAACTTGATGCCCATTTCGTGAGTCAGCCAGATGCGCGAATCGCCGTGCATAAAGGCATTCTCGATGAGCGGGCTCAAGGCGAAGGCACCCCAGCCAATCAGCAGCAGCACCGGGATCAGCAGGATGGCGTGCCACCCCTCCGGCAGCCAGGACTTACCGCGCTCCGGCAGATAGTTCCAGAGCAATGCAGTCAGCAACATCCCCATCGGCAGCAATATCAGCAGCAGGATCACCCCGGGCAGCGCCCCCTCGATGATGGGCGCCAGCCAGAGACCCGCCAGGAAGCCCAGGATAACGGTCGGCAGCGCCGCCATGATCTCGACCGTCGGCTTGACGTATTTGCGCAGCCCCGCCGACATGAAGTAGGCGGTATAGATGGCACCGGCCACGCCGAGCGGCACAGCAAACACCATGGCGTAGAAAGAGGCTTTCAGCGTACCGAATACCAGCGGCACCAAACTCAGCTTGGCTTCAAAGTCGTTGCTAGCGGAGGTGGATTGCCACACATACTGGGGCTCCGGATACCCTTCGTACCACACCTGTTGCCAGAGGGCAGACCAGGTCACTTCGGGGTGTTCGTTCTCCACCGAGAAGAGCTTGAAGGTATTCCCTTGCTGCATCAGCAACAGGTTGTGACGGGGGGAGATGGCCAGGGCAGAGAGTTCGCCCCCTTCCACCGTCTCGGTCAGCAGCTTGGTCTCGCCGGTGGCGTGGAAGAAGCTGATGATGCCATCCTTGTCGGCACTGATGAAGCCTTTGCGAAAGTGCTCGGGAGTCAGCAGATCTACCGCGCCATCGCCCTTGAAGTCACGAATTTGGGTGAACTGGCGTTTGCCATCCTTCGCCACTTCGAACCACTGGGAAATCACGCCGTTGTCATTACCCACCAGCAGTGAAGAGGCGCCGGAGAGCAGCTGAACCCGGGTCACATTGGCGTTGGGGGCATTGATCTCCAGCACGTTGCGCAGGGAGATTTCGCTCAGGTTATGAATGTCATAGACGGAGAGGCGATTGCCCTCGCGCACGAACAGGATGCGCAGATTGGGGGTCAGCAACATCTGATCCACATGGCGCGGCAGGGAGGGAATCGTGTAGTTTTCACTGCTCCACTCAATCTCCCCGGAGATGAAGTTCTCCTCACCGTTCATCACCGTCATCACGCCACGACCATCTTCGGTCACGGCGGCGGTCGCCATCTTGTCCTTGGTGGCTTCGAACACCATCAGTTGCAATGCCTTCCCTTGCGGGTCGATCACCACAGGCTCTTCGCCGAAGGGATATTGCAGGCTGGGTTCAATCACCCGCACATCGTTGGGATAGGAGACCTTGAACGCTGGCTGGACGACCTGCGCCTTGCCATCGGCAAAGCCGTAAGCGATCAGCCGCTGGCCCGGTGCCGGGGTCGCTACCGTGGTGATGTCACCAGCAACCTGGGCCTGACCCAGTGACTGGCCGACCTTGATCTTGTCATCTCCCTGCACCGCAAAGAAGTTGACCTGCCCTTTATCGCTGAAGCGATAGCCGATCTCGTTCTGCTCTTCCACGCCGAGCCAGGCGGTCTTCCCTGCGGCAGGCAGGGTAAACGAGGCGGTCGGCTCCATGGAGGCGCCATTGAAGATGGGTTTCACCACATAGAGCAGATAAAAGAAGATAAGCAGCAGCGCCACCAGTACCAGGGCTCCGCCTGTGGTGACGCCATATTTGGCCAATTTATCCTTGATCCGGCGTTTTCTACTGCCCGCCATGACCAGGTTTAACGATTCCGATGACATGCAAGACCTCAATGTAAGCTAGGCTTCGCGGCATTATATGGCGGTTGCATGACAGTTTTGTTACATCGAGAACGCTTTAACTGAGGTTGTTAACGGAAGAATGGGCGGGGATCCCCTCGAAGGCGATCGATCGTAATATATTGTTTATAAAGGGATATTTATGCTGATAATCAGCAAGGGCAGCCTGCGCTGCCCCCGAATGATTCAGGAAAGGGTATCGTTTGATTGTTGCAGCGCCAGTTTGGCCGCCTTTTTCTCGGCGCGACGGCGCTTGAAGAAGGCCGACAACTGGGCCGAGCAGGCATCGGCCAGCACACCGCCGGTCAGCTCGACGCTGTGATTGTGGCGCGGGTCCTGCAAGATCTCGAACACCGACCCCGCGGCACCGGTCTTGAGATCTCGGGCGCCGTAAACCACCCGCTTGACCCGGCTATGGATCAGCGCACCGGCACACATACAGCAGGGCTCCAGCGTCACATAAAGAGTGGTGTCGAGCAGCCGGTAGTTCGCCAGCTGCTTGCCCGCCGCCCGGATTGCCATCACCTCGGCATGGGCACAGGCATCGTGTTCGCTGATGGAGCGGTTCCACCCCTCTCCCACCACCTGACCATCCAGCACCAGTACGGCACCGACCGGGATCTCGCCAATCCCTTCGGCCCGGGCGGCCAATGCCATGGCATGGCGCATCCACTGTTCGTCCTGCTCGGTCTGACTCGGTATTTCTGGGACCTCTGATGGTTTCACGCCCATCCCCTCTTTATATTGTTCAATTGTGCTGTTTGCATTCTCGCTATTCATACCTGTCAGGTGAATCCATAGATAGCAGGCATGATCGCTCGCAGTGACAGGGCGGCGATTATGCCAAATCTGCACGTCAGACCCAAGCCGCATCCCGACTGAGCAATAAAGAAGCAATCGGCATCTCTATGATAAAAAAGGAGTTGCACCCGTTTGGTCATGCTATTAGACTTCCTCCCCGTCAGCCGAGTCTGACTCCGTCGGTGTGTAGCGCAGCCAGGTAGCGCATCTGCATGGGGTGTAGAGGGTCGGAGGTTCGAATCCTCTCACACCGACCATTTTCCCCGAGAATAGCCCAGTCAAAGGACTGGGCTATTTTTTTGCCTCCGATTTATCCTCCTGACGATGCCAGCCCATCAAGCACAAAAAACACTCAGAACCACTTGAATCTTTTTGCCGAACTCATTAAGATGCGCAACTTTCCGCCGGTAGACAACACAGGGAGGTGGAAACACGAGTGAAGGGATCACTGTCCGGCTTGCGTGCAACACAGGACCAGGCATGAACCAGAACACCGATTTCGCCCCCGCCATTACGCTTTATTCCGTTCCTCACGACACCCCTTGCCACACCGAAAGCGAAAATGAACAGGTCATCCAGCTGGATGTGATCGATCTGGCCGAACCGGATGATGACTATTGAGCCCGGCCAGATGGCCGCTCATCACCAGCACATCGCCTGTTCAACGCTCTCCGTTTCAGGCCCTTGGCGAGAAATCTGCAAAAAACGACAAACTGCTAATTCTATCAAGGATGGTAGTATTATTGACTGATGCGTCTCCCCCTTTCCTCTCCAGCATCCCTCCCGACAATTGATACAAACCTACGTTATTGCGCTTCACTTTCCATCGTTGCAACCGCTGGTGCCAACAGAGCCTGCATCACCACACCAAGTTTAAAACACACGTTCACCAACTAGGTCTAGCAATAGCAAAACATTCATTGCCACATTCAAACGCAATTTATACGGCTGTTTTGGCAAAGCCTGGAGTTAGGTCGGGATTTGTTTTTGCATTTGTAATTTTATTACGTAATAAGTTACAAAATGAGGGGCAGGGTAACGGCCCAAATTAGCCGTTGTCCGATGGGAAAAAGCAGGAGCATAACCATCTGCGTAGAGCTTTTATACCAATCCAATAAAACAATAAAAAACATCAACTTAACTATATCGAAAAAACAGGCGTTTAAAAAAAACTGTTGACGTATTCAACAATATTTCGCACCTTATCAATCGTGTTACCCCGTTGTTGCGGGAACGTTTCAGGAACAGGGATTCGACTTTAGTCGTAGTTAGTAAGTTCAAAATGTAATTCTCAAAGGAGTGAACCTTATGTCGGCACCGGCTCAGACCCACTGCAGCGCCCGCCTTCGCATCCAGGGCGAGATGCTACCCGAATACGCGCAAATTCTGACGCCGGACGCGGTGGCTCTGGTCTCCGAACTGGTGGAACGTTTTGCTCCCCAAAGAGGGGAATTGCTGAAACAACGTGTGGCACGCCAGGCCCGTATCGATGGCGGCGAGCTGCCGGACTTCCTGCCGGAAACCGCCCACATCCGTGAAGGTGACTGGACCATTCGCGGTATTCCCGCCGACCTGCAAGACCGCCGTGTGGAGATCACCGGCCCGGTCGAGCGCAAGATGGTGATCAACGCCCTCAACGCCAACGTCAAGGTGTTCATGGCGGATTTCGAGGATTCACTGGCTCCCGCCTGGAATAAGGTGATCGAGGGCCAAATCAACCTGCGAGATGCGGTCAACGGCACCATCTCTTACACCAGTCCGGAAGGAAAGGCCTACACCCTGACCCACAATCCGGCGGTGCTCATCTGCCGGGTGCGCGGTCTGCACCTGCCGGAAAAACATGTCACCTTCGATGGCGAGCCCATCCCCGGCGGTCTGTTCGATTTTGCCCTCTACTTCCTGCACAACTATCAGGCGCTGCTGGCCAAAGGCTCGGGCCCCTACTTCTACGTGCCCAAGTTGCAGAGCCATCTGGAAGGGCGCTGGTGGAGCGAAGTATTCACCTGGACCGAGGACAAGTTCGGTCTGCCCCGTGGCACCATCAAGGCCACCGTGCTGATTGAAACCCTGCCAGCCGTATTCGAGATGGATGAGCTGCTCTATCAAATGAAGGATCACATCGTTGCGCTGAACTGCGGCCGCTGGGACTACATCTTCAGCTATATCAAAACCTTGAAGAACCATCCGGATCGGGTACTGCCTGATCGTCAGGTGGTGACCATGGACAAGCCGTTCCTCTCTGCCTACTCGCGGTTGCTGATCAAGACCTGTCACAAGCGCGGTGCGCTGGCGATGGGGGGTATGGCCGCCTTTATTCCGGCCAAGGATGCCGCCGTCAACGAACAGGTGTTTGCCAAGGTCAAGGCCGACAAGGAACGCGAAGCCAACAACGGCCACGACGGTACCTGGGTCGCCCACCCCGGCCTCGCCGATACCGCGATGGCAGTGTTCAACGCCACCATTGCGGCTGGCGCCAAGAACCAGATCGGTGTGTTGCGCGAGCAGGATGCCCCCATCACCGCCGCCGACCTGCTGGCACCCTGTGAGGGCGAGCGCACCGAGGCGGGGATGCGCACCAATATCCGGGTTGCCCTGCAATATCTGGAGGCCTGGATCAACGGCAACGGCTGCGTGCCTATCTACGGTCTGATGGAAGATGCCGCCACCGCCGAGATCTCCCGCACCTCCATCTGGCAGTGGATCCGCCACGGCAAGAGCCTGTCGAACGGCAAGGTGGTGACCAAAGAGCTGTTCCGCCAGATGCTGGCCGAGGAGCTGGAGGTGGTCAAAGCCGAGGTGGGCACAGCACGCTGGCAGGCAGGACGCTTTGCCGAGGCAAGCGAACTGATGGAAGAGATCACCTGCGCCGACACCCTGATCGATTTTCTGACGCTGCCCGGTTACGAGCGGCTCTGAATCACGGGCCCCCAGCGGGGCTCGCCAATAACAAGTCAATGGAAACGTGAAATCAATGAAAGAGGGAACTGATATGGCACTGACCCGTGAGCAACAGATCCAGGCTATCGAGAAAGACTGGGCGGAAAACCCCCGCTGGAAAGGGATCAAGCGCGGCTACAGCGCCGAAGATGTGGTGAACCTGCGCGGCAGCTTGCAGCCGGTGCACACCCTGGCCCAGCGTGGAGCCGACAAGCTGTGGGGTCTGATCCACGGCGACGCCAAGAAAGGCTATGTCAACTGCCTCGGCGCCCTGACCGGTGGTCAGGCAGTGCAGCAGGCCAAAGCGGGGATCGAGGCGATCTACCTCTCCGGCTGGCAGGTGGCGGCGGACAACAACTTGTCCTCCACCATGTATCCGGATCAGTCCCTCTATCCGGCCAACTCGGTACCGTCCGTGGTGGAGCGCATCAACAACTCCTTCGCCCGTGCCGACCAGATCCAGTGGGCCAACAAGGTAGGGCCGCAGGATGAGGGCTTTATCGACTACTTCCTGCCGATCGTGGCCGATGCGGAAGCCGGTTTCGGCGGCGTGCTGAACGCTTTCGAACTGATGAAGGGGATGATAGAAGCAGGCGCCGCCGGCGTACACTTCGAAGATCAGCTCGCTTCCGTCAAGAAGTGCGGTCATATGGGTGGCAAGGTGCTGGTACCGACTCAGGAAGCGGTGCAGAAGCTGGTTGCAGCCCGTCTGGCAGCTGATGTGTGCGGCACCACCACCCTGGTGATCGCCCGTACCGACGCCAACGCCGCTGACCTGTTGACCACCGACGCTGACCCGTACGATGCAGACTTCCTGACTGGCGAGCGCACTGCCGAAGGGTTCTACAAGGTACGTGCCGGAATCGATCAGGCCATCGCTCGCGGTCTGGCTTACGCCCCCTACGCCGACATGGTGTGGTGTGAAACCGCCAAGCCGGATCTGGACGAAGCACGTAAATTTGCCGAAGCGATCAAGGCCAAGTTCCCGGACCGCATCCTGGCCTACAACTGCTCCCCGAGCTTCAACTGGAAGAAGAATCTGGACGATGCCACCATCGCCCGCTTCCAGCAGGAGCTCTCCAATATGGGCTACAAGTACCAGTTCATCACCCTCGCGGGTATCCACAACATGTGGTTCCACATGTACGAGCTGGCCTACCAGTACGCCCGTGGCGAAGGGATGAAGCACTACGTCGAGATGGTGCAGGAGCCGGAATTTGCCGCCGCCAGCCGTGGCTACACCTTCGTGGCGCACCAGCAGGAGGTCGGTACCGGTTACTTCGACAAGGTGACTACCGTCATTCAGGGTGGCCAATCCTCGGTGACCGCACTGACCGGCTCTACCGAAGAAGATCAGTTCCACTGATAGACAGAGCCCCCTTGAGATAGCAAAACCCCGGCCTGATGCCGGGGTTTCTTTTTGA